>CANHMN010000149.1 GCA_947461645.1 Chitinophagaceae bacterium
AACCATCTTGTTTTTTCTTTGCACGGAGATGGTGAATTGGATGAAGGCCAAAACTGGGAGGCGATTTTGTTTGCAGCTCACCATAAAATTGATAACCTCATTGCTACAATTGACTGTAATGGTCAGCAAATAGATGGTTCAACAGATAAAGTAATGGGGTTGGGAAATCTCAGCAAAAAATTTGAATCATTCGACTGGCTGGTTATGGAAATGGATGGCAATGACATGAAGGAAGTTGTTGCAGGTCTTGATAAAGCAAAGTCCATGACTGGTAAAGGAAAACCTGTTGTTATTTTGATGAAGACTGTAATGGGTAAAGGCGTAGATTTTATGGAAGGAACCCATGAGTGGCATGGTATTGCTCCATCAGATGATCAATTGAAAAAAGCACTTGATCAATTGCCCGAAACAATTGGGGACTATTAAGCTTACCTCAACATCAATTTTTGTTTTGATGCTTTATAGGAGGGTATCACCGATGCAGCAAATGATATCAGCATTGAAGTAGAAACAACCAGCAAGAAATCTGCTGGTATTAATTTTACCGGAAAATAGTCTATTACAAAAGATCCTCCGGTGAGCTTGATGAATTTAAACGTAAGTTGGGCCCAACAAATAATCAAAGCCATTACTGTTCCCAGCAAAGTGCCTAATCCGCCTAAAAGCAATCCCTCCGACCAAAATATTTTTTGAATCAAGGAAGGGTTTCCTCCCAAACTGAGCAAAACACCTACATCCTGTTTTTTTTCCATCACCAGCATTGTCAATGAACTAACCATATTGAATGCGGCAATGATTAGAATGAGACAAAGCAATGCATAAATGGCCCATTTCTCCGTTTTCATTGTGGAGTACAAACTAGCGTTTTGTTCGTATTTGTTTTTGATGTCAAAGGTGTTTCCCAACAACAATGATATTTTTTCCTTGGCTTTTTCTGAGGAATATCCCGGCGACAATTTTAATTCTATACAAGAATATTCATTGGCAGTAAGTCCCATTTGCTGTTGAACAAAGCCCAGATCTGTTATGATGTAAGTGTTATCAAAATCTTGTTGTAAGGCAAAAACACCTGATGCAAAGGCATTTGCTTCGCTGATGCTTTCCAACGGATCATTGCTGTATACTTTTGATTTGGGTAACATCACCGTAAGTACATTGGGAGGAACTGCCTCGCTGATTGTAACGCCCAATGCATTTTGTACGCCCGATCCCAATACCAATTTTGGATTAATGCTGTCGCCGGTTTCAAAAGTACCATTTACAATTCCACGAGGAACGCCACTTAATTTTGTGTAAGATTTTTCTACACCTTTCAACATCACTACCGTCTGAAAAGATTCATTTTTAACCAGCGCTTTTTCTTCCAGGCCACAGGCAAGTTCATTTACGAAGGCCATTTTTTTTAACCTGGCAAGAGTAGTTGCATCTAGCTGAAAGGTTTTACCTTTTTTCGGAGTTATTTTGATATCGGTGTAAAAATTGGAGTAAAGCGACTTTACGATATCTTCAAAACCGTTGAAAACGCTGAGCACCAGAATCTGGCAGCAAGTGGCAAATGCAATTACGCCAGTTGTAACCCAAGCAATGATATTGATGGCATTAGCCGTTTTTTTTCCAGTAAAATAACGCCATGCAAACCTGAGGTACATCTTTGTTATTTTTTATCCTTGGAGTTTTTTTCTTCGGAGTGTATTTCTTTGAAGAGCTGCTCTATTTTATCAACATAGTCCAACGTATCGTCAATGAAAAAACTCAATTGCGGCATAGATCTGAGCTGGTGTCTTACCCTTGCGGTTAATTCTTTCTTGATTTCCCTGCTTTTGTCTTGAATGTGCTGAAGGGTTTGAACAGGGTCATTTACCTTGTAAAAGCTTAAATATATTCTGGCATCGAACAAATCAGGGGTTATTTTTACAGAGGCTATCGAAACCATACCGCCATCAATCATGGCCAAACCCAAACGTTGAAAAATATCATTCATTTCTTTTTCAATGACTGCGGCCACCTGCTTCTGTCTTTTACCCTCTATCATACATTTTGTAGTTTATTGGCTGTAAAATTAGTTACTTTGCTTCTTTAAAACGCAATTATTACATTCAACAAGTTTACAGCAGTTTCGCTGATTGGAGTCATTTTTCTCCTTGTTGGGTGTTTAGGGGTTTTCATTCGCCTTCAGGCGTAATATAAACAAGCTGTTAATGAAAAAATATTCCAGGGTTTTCAGGTATTTAAAAGAGTATAAAAAGGGTATTTCTATTTATTTAATTTCAGTCTTGCTTTCCATTGTCTTTTCGGTATTGTCTTTAGCAATGCTCTTTCCCTTTCTTCAGTTGTTGTTTGGTGTGAATACCGGAATCAGTCCTTCCCGTGGTTCATCAGTTTCGATAATGAAGTCGGTTAACGCCTATCTAAGCACATTGGTTAGTAAGGGAGATGAGTTTTTTGCGCTTACTTTAGTTTGTATACTGATTATTTTTTCCATCTTTTTCAAAAATCTTTTTTTATACATTTCAGCCAGAACATTAGGACCTATTAAGAACAGTATTGTCAATCGAATGAGAAATGAGTTGTATGACAAGCTGCTGAAGTTGCCTATTGGATATTTTACAGAACAACGAAAAGGGGATTTGATGAGTCGCATGTCAAATGATGTAAACGAAATTGAAGGTTCTGTTATCGGAACATTGGAAGGCTGGGTGAAAGATCCTATCTCTATCATAGTTAATCTTTCCGTGTTGATGTACATCAGCCCCAAACTCACTTTATTTATTTTGATCAGCTTGCCCGTTATGGGTTTGTTTATTGGAAGAATTACCAGGTCATTGAAAAAACAATCTATGTTGGTGGCGCAAAAAAGTGGAGAGACTTTTTCTACGATAGATGAAACATTGGGCGGACTTAGAGTTATAAAAGCATTCAATGTTGAACACAAACTGAGAAATCGTTTTTTTTCGATTAGTGAAGAGTTGCTTACAGCGCGAAATAAAATCGGGTTCAAACAGTCTATGGCATCTCCACTAAGCGAGGTATTGGGGGTTACTGTTTTTGCCTGTATACTTTGGTTTGGAGGAAGGTTGGTGCTATCGCATGAGATAGACATGAATGGCGCACTTTTTTTAACCTACATGGGTTTGTTTTACAACATAATCGATCCTGCAAAATCGATTTCTGCTGCATTTAGTAACATGCAAAGAGGTGCTTCGGCTATCACCAGAATTGAAGAAATATTAAACGCACCTGTAACCGTAGACGACAACCCCAATGGTATACAAATAGCGTCTTTCAAAGAATCAATTGAATTCAGAAACGTTTGCTTCAATTATGATGAGGTGTCGATTTTAAAAAACATCAGTTTCAAAATTGAAAAAGGTAAAACCATAGCACTCGTAGGAAGCAGCGGTGCAGGAAAATCTACTTTGGCCGATTTGATTCCAAGATTTCATGATGTGACGAGCGGCGAGATTTTGATTGATGGAATAAATAGTAAAGATTACTCCTTACATGCGCTTAGAAGTTTAATAAGTATTGTAACGCAAGAACCCATTTTGTTCAACGATACCATTGCCAACAACATTGCATTGGGTATGGATAATGCGTCTATGGATGAGGTGATTGAAGCAGCTAAAATTGCCAATGCTGCTGACTTTATCAATAAAAAAGAGCAGGGTTATCAAACCAATATAGGCGACAGAGGAACCAAATTGAGTGGGGGAGAGAGACAACGGATGACTATTGCGCGTGCGGTTTTAAAAAATCCTCCCATCTTGATTTTGGATGAAGCCACCTCTTCACTAGATACAGAAAGCGAGCGCCTGGTGCAAGATGCCATCAATAATTTGATGAACAACAGAACTTCTGTTGTTATTGCACATCGATTAAGTACTATCCGCCATGCTGATGAAATTCTGGTATTAAATAAGGGTGAAATTGTAGAACGCGGCACCCATGATCAGCTACTCAATGAAAAAGGAATTTATCACAGGTTGGTGGAGCTGCAGGAAGTGAAGTAATTTTCTTTCATTTCTCTCCATCCAACGTCTCCCGCAGGGAATTTTCTCTCCATCCAACGTCTCCCGCAGGGGACGTTGGATGGAGAGAAGTTTACAGTTTATTGTTTATAAGTTAAGTTCAAGCTAAACCCTAAACCTCTAAACCCTAAACCTCTAAACCCTAAACCTCTAAACCCTAAACCTCTAAACCCTAAACCTCTAAACCCTAAACCTCTAAACCCTAAACCTCTAAACCCATTCCCAAAAAAAAGACTGCCCTTTTCGTGGAGCAGCCTTTTAGAAAAATATTAATCTGGATTTTACTTTACCAATCCCATTTTTGCTTCTATACTTAGTGTAGCGTGAGGAACGGCTTTTAATCTGGCTTTGTCAATGAGTTTGCCGGTTACCCTGCAAACGCCGTAAGTTTTATTTTCAATGCGCATCAAAGCTTTTTCCAAATGGTCGATGAAGGTAATTTGACGACTGGCCATCTGGCTGAGCTGCTCTCTTTCCATGCTTAAGCT
>CANHMN010000150.1 GCA_947461645.1 Chitinophagaceae bacterium
ACTGCTCATGAAATCTTGAATGCGGTTCATCCTCACCCTACCATGAGCGAAGGCTTGAAAGAAGCAACAGCCGCTGCTTATGGCGAAGCCATTGATATTTAATTTATAATCGATAATATTACCAATGAGGCCCGATAACATCGGGTCTTTTTTGTAGCTTTATACTCTACTGTCTTTTTTATTAAAGATGATTTCGCATGAATTCCGTTGATGTTACATTATCCATTCTTGAAACACTGCTTAAGGAAAAACCCGACAATATATTTGTTGGAAGCCTTCATCAACAATATTGCAATAGAGGTGGATTGAGCAAAAAACAACTTGAAGGATTGATGGCAAAAGCACAGCAATCGAAAAATGTTTCAACTGCAAAAATTGCTACGCTCGAAGCCATCATCAAAAAGAAACCAACCCGTTACCAATCCGAATTGGTTCCAAAAATAGCAGTGCCTATAAAGAATGAAGCAACGGAAATTGCAATCAAGCAAATCCTTGAAAAATATCCTCAGCATAAGATGGCTCTATTGATGCAATCCAAAGTAAAACACGGAGATCCGCTGAGTAAAGCTGAAGAAGATGAGATAAAAAGATTGGCTAAATTACTTTACAAATAAAAACTTACATCATGACAAAACGTTTGCTGACACTAATTATGCTATTTACGCTTTCTTTAAAATCCCTGGCCGATGAAGGCATGTGGCTACCCCAATTACTTCAAACTTTGAATGAAAAGGAAATGAAGAAAATGGGAATGAAGATAAATGCTAGCGACATATACAATATAAACAAAAGCAGTCTTAAAGATGCTATTGTAAGTTTAGGTGGATTTTGTACTGCGGAAGTAATATCAGACAAAGGACTTATTCTCACCAATCACCACTGCGGATTCGATGCCATTCAAAACCATTCCACTCTTGAACACAATTACATTCAAAATGGATTTTGGGCTTACGATACCAAACAGGAAATTCCAAACCAAGGACTTTTTGTTTCCTTTATCATTAGTATTGAAGACGTAACCTCGTCCCTGCTTAAGAATATCACTTCCTCCTTAACCGAAAAAGAAAGGCAGACTGCAATTGAAAAGAACATCGCCGATTTGAAAAAATCTTACAAAAAAGAAACTTACCAGGACATCATCATCAAGCCTTTTTTCGATGGCAACAAATTCTATTTATTTTTAACAGAAACCTACAAAGATGTAAGATTGGTTGGTGCTCCCCCCTCTTCTATCGGAAATTTTGGAAAAGATTCCGACAATTGGATGTGGCCTCGTCATACAGGAGATTTTTCCATGTTCAGAATTTATGCAGACAAAAACAATAAACCGGCAGAATACTCTCCTGAAAACGTACCATACAAACCCAAAAGATCTTTATCTATTTCTTTAAAAGGATTAAAGGAGGGAGATTTTACCATGGTTTTTGGCTTCCCTGGAAAAACCAACGAATATCTTTCTTCCTATGCTGTTAAACAAATTGCTACCAGTAGCGACCCACTTAAAATTGAAATAAGAAGAAATGTCCTGGAAACCATGGGGTCATTTATGAGAAAAGATGAAGGCATAAAAATTCAATATGCAGCAAAGTATGCCAGTGTAGAGAATGCTTATAAAAAATGGCAAGGCGAAGTGCTGGGCCTAAACAAATCTAATGCTGTTCAGAAGAAAATAGATTTTGAAAATTCGTTGAGAAATAAAATCAGCAACAATAAAGATTACATGACCAGCTATGGAAATCTGCTTGATGAATTATCAACTGCCTATGGAGAAATTGAACCTTTTGCTTTTGCTAGAGATTGTTATTCTGAAATCATGCCAAGAATTGAAATCTTTAATATTTGCTCAGCGTTGAACACCTTTATAACAAACAACAAACAAAAAGATGCAGCAGCAAATATCAACAGAAACCAAGCCTCCATTGATAAAATTGATGACATTTACAAGGAGTATAATGCGGCTGTAGACAAAATACTTTTTGAAAAACTTATGTCGATATACTTGGCTAAAATGAATCCACAAGATCAATCTACTTTGCTAAAGCAACTGCTTGCGTCTGGCAAAGACCTTAAACAAATAAGTGATGATTTGTACAACAATTCGCTACTCAATCAACCTGACAGTCTTATTGGCATTCTAAAAAACAACAAAGAAGCCATCAACATCTTGCAAAAAGATCCGGCATTTATGCTCTACACTGATATCGCCGATGCCTACAATAAAAATATCGCACAACAGGTATCTTCCTTACAATCCAAAATCAATCGTCTGCAACGCACCTACATGGAAGCTCAACTGACAATCTTAAAAGACAAACGCTTTTATCCAGATGCCAACAGCACTCTACGCGTAACTTATGGTAATGTAAAGGGCTATCAACCCAGGGATGGAATGAAATACCATTTCTACACTTACATGGACGGTATTATGGAAAAATACAAACCAGGAGATTACGAATTTGATGTTCCTCAGAAGTTGATAGACCTTTACAGAAAAAAAGATTTTGGAAGATATGGCGTAAACGGCAGACAACCTGTTTGTTTTATTGCATCCAACCACACAACCGGCGGCAACTCCGGAAGTCCAGCATTAGATGCTTATGGCAACTTGGTAGGCTTGAATTTTGACAGAGTTTGGGAAGGCACCATGAGTGATATAAACTATGATTCTTCTATTTGCAGAAATATTATGGTTGACATCAGGTATGTACTTTTTATCATTGATAAGTTTGCAGGAGCTCAAAACCTTATCAATGAAATGAAAATCAATTAAGCCAGTACAGCAACATCCACAAATAATCAGCCCCGAACTTTTGTTCGGGGCCTTGTGTTTTAGATAGGATTAATCAGGTAAAAATTAATTCTTTATAAGTTTCAAAACTTGTCTGTCGTTATTGTCGCCGATTTTTAGCACATAAATACCTTGTTTTAATGTGGAAACATCAATTTTATTAGTCGATGCATTCAATATTCTTGTACTCATTAATACTCCTGAGGGTGTGTAAATCGAAACTGTCTTTCCTTTCAAATCATACCCGTTAACAGGCATCAATTGCATTTGTTCTTGAACAGGATTTGGGTAAATAACCACTGAGGGCAAAGGCTTTTCCTGTTTAACCGGTTCAGTAACAGAAGGGGCTGCTGTAGCAAGAGAACTGTCGCAAGCGTAGGATTTTAAAAAAGAATTTCTGTAACCTGTTCCGGAAAACACATTTCTCATTCTTTGCTTTTGGCCATTGGTAAACATATTCATGCAGGCATCATTGGTATAATCCATGAAATTCATAAACATGTCACCGTTAGCGTTAGGTGAACAAGAACTAAGTTTGGGGAATGACGGACAATTGCTGTTGTAATTAGACTGACGAGGGGTATCATCTATACCATCGCTTCCGCAGGAGTTATCGCCCCAAATGTGGCTTATTCCCATCCAATGAGCGATTTCGTGAGTAGCAGTTCTTCCTTTGTTGAAAGGATACCTAACTGTTCCTACTGTTCCAAAACAATCATACTGAATAACCACACCATCTCTTACTGCTTCACTGTTGGGCGGTGTTGCATAACCTATGCTGTTGCTTTGCATGTTGCAAACCCAAATGTTCAAATATTTTTTGGCATCCCAAGCATCATCTCCTCCGGCAGCAGAAAATTTCATATCATCATCAACAGAAAAAGATGTTCTGTTGGTAAACTTGCGAACAATACCTTTTTGAGCAGCACCACGTGGATTAACCTGAGCAAGACAAAACATGATTCTACAATCAGCGGCACTGGATTTGAAAGCCTCAGGTGTCTGTGAAGCATCTGCATTTAACCTGCGAAAATCTTCATTTAATACCCTCAATTGCGACATTACCTGTGCATCACTGATGTTCTGGGTTGAATTGTTATATAAAACATGTATCACAACCGGAATGGTGATAATTTCATTGGCAAAAGTATCTCTGGCTGTCTGACTTGTTTGCCCCAAATTATCCTGATTGGAGAAAACATTGTAATTCATTCTACGCGCATATTCGGTAGAGCCACATGATCTTTGAGCGAAACCTAAGGTCGTAATCGACAATAAGACGCAGCTGATTAAAAGCGATTTCATTGGATGACATTTAAAAAATGAATAATTTATAATTCATTTTCCAATATGATATTGAATAGCTTTTTGACAGGATGTTGAATCAAAAGGATTAATGGGCTGTCAGAGGAAGGATTGGAGTAATTAGAGTAATAAGTTGTAAACTATGTTAGTAGAAATACTTATCGTTTCATAAATATAGAAAAGAAATTTTAAAAAAGAAACTTTTTTCCCCCTTTTTTTTCAACTCTAATTCTGACTTATTTATTCAACGGCAAATAAATGGGTATTTTTATGCCTTAATAACTCACACAATTAAGATTTAATGATGAAAGTTATACTCCCATTTTCTTGTATTTTTTTATTTGGATGTGGCACAGGTAATACACCAGATCATGACCCCGATATTGAAACTCCTCAT
>CANHMN010000151.1 GCA_947461645.1 Chitinophagaceae bacterium
GGAATAAAAAAGGAATCGGAAATATTCTTGTTGTCGGGTAAAAGAAAATCAAAATAAGCCGAACTTAAATTGGAATCGTTGAATTCCATTAAGGTATTTTTATTTTTTCGGGAGAAAGAAATAATCCGCTCTTCAATTAAATACCTGAGGTAACTTTCTCCTTCAAGTATATTTTGAAAAGTAGAAAATTTTCTTTCAATTGAAACCTGGTAACCTTCCAGCTGAAAAAACTTTACAAGCAGGTAGAAGTAACGCCCGTAGTTGCCAATATTACTGATGTTGAAATGAATGAAACCTTTGTTGGTTTTTGGAGAATTACTGGTATAAAATACAAATCGCAGAAAGGGTAAAACTGGATTTCTTAATAAACGGTTTATTTTTTTTGAAATAGATTTCATTGCTAAAAGTCTTCGATTGATTACAGGATAGTTTGTAAAATATCCAAAGAACGTAATTTTTTAAAATCCGTCCATTGTAATGAAAAATAATCAAGGTAAATGTTCAGCAATTCTTTTCTGCTGTTTCTGTTGAATTGAAATTGATCCAGCTCGTCCGTATGCATTGCTTTCAGCAATTCCTGCGTATCAGTTAGCTGTTTGCCTTCCAAGAAAATATTGTGCTGTGGTCTGTCATTGCGGTAACAGCCTTCTGCCAGATCATAGAGCGAATTTTCATTGTTGTTGAAATTTGAATCAGCAATACCAAAACCCAGTTGGTTGGCGAGTTGCAAACAAAAGAAAAGAGGAAAGTTGGCGGCAGCAGCTTTGGATGAGCTGTCAAGTTGAATAAGCACATCCTCACAGAATTCATAAAGCGGTGTATTGCTTTCAGGTCTATGTATGGCGTTGAACATCATTTCTACGAGGAAGGTGGCAATGGCGTTTTTGAAAACATCACTCAATACTTGTTGATAGATAAAGTGCCATTGGTGGTCTTTAATTCTCTGCAACTGCTTCAGTTCATTGTGGTACACTTCCAATTCAAGAATGGAGCAGGGCTGTAACATGATGCTCTTGTTGTTTTTGAGCCCTTGTTTCCTGACACCATTTACCATATAGCTTTGAACGCCAAATTTTTCGGTGAGTATGGTAACCACCAAACTTGTTTCCCCATACTTTATGGTTCTTAAAACAATACCTTTAGTTTTGTGTGTCATTTACAGCTTCTGCATGCAATTTAGTTATTGCAGTAAAGCTGGAAATTTATTTTTTTCCGGCACTTGTTTCAGTGCCCTTAAAATTATAGTTATGTGGAAACGTCTCGCTCAATGGGTGATTGGCAATAGGTTGAAGTTGTTGGTTTTGCTTGCACTTGCAACCCTTGTGATGGGTTATTTTGCTGCTCAGGTGAAGCTGAGTTATGAATTTTCGAGGGCTATTCCAACCGATAATCCCAAGTACAAAGAATATGTGGAATTTAAAAAGCTTTTTGGTGAAGATGGAAACATGTTGGTAATCGGAGTGCAGCAACCAGAATTTTTTAAGGTTGAATCTTTCAATGCCTTTTCAAGATTGAGTCGTTCTTTAAAGAAGGTGAATTGTGTGGAGGAGGTTGTAAGTGCGGCTGATGCGGTGATGTTGGTAAAAGACAGCAGCGGTGAGCGATTGGTGCCTCAAAAAATATTTGATTCTTCTTACAGTCTTCAACTAGAACTGGATGCTGCCGCCACAAATTTTAAAAGCATGTTGTTTTACCGTGGGATGTTGTATAACCCGGCTGAAAACGCCTATTTGCTGGGAGTAAAAATCAACAAGGATTCACTCAATTCTCCAGCAAGGGTGAAAATAGTAGAAAGCATCAGTCTTTGCGTAAAAACCTATGAGAAAGAGGCAGGTGTAAAAGCGCATGTAAGCGGGTTGCCTTTGATACGAACCATTGTTGCAGAGCGCATTCAAAAGGAAATGAAAGTTTTTTTATGGGGTTCGTTGTTGCTGAGTGTATTGATTTTGCTGCTATTTTTCAGGTCTCTTAGCACAACCTTGTTGTCGCTTGCGGTAGTTTCCATAGGTGTAGTTTGGACTGTAGCTTTGATTCACCTGTGCGGATACAAAATAACTTTACTTACTGCTCTTATCCCTTCTCTGGTAGTAGTTATTGGCATTCCCAATTGTATTTATTTCATCAATAAATTTCATACGTCTTACCTGGAAAGCGATGAGACCAACGAAAGCGCAAGAAAGAATGCAGCATTGGTAGATATGGTAAGTAAAATGGGCGTGGTTACTCTTTTTTGCAACATTACTGCTGCTATTGGGTTTGCTGTATTTGCACTTACCAAAAGTGCTGTTCTGAAAGAATTTGGTGTGGTTGCAGGGATCAGCATCATGTTGATTTTCGTTGTTTCTTTTGTATTGCTCCCTTCCGTTTTAAGCTATTTGCCCTCTCCAAAGCAGCGCCAGCTAAAATACCTGAGCAATAAATGGATTGGCATCTTCCTTACAAAAATTGAGAGCTGGGTTTTTCATCACAAAAAGACGGTATTGATGCTTACCGGCGTGGTGCTTGTGCTTTCAATAATGGGAATTGTTAGGTTGAAGTCAGTTGCCTTTATTGTTGATGATTTACCCAAAACAGATATTGTTTACACAGACTTGAAATTTTTTGAACAGCATTTCAAGGGAATAATGCCATTGGAAATTGCGATTGACACCAAAAAGCGCAGGGGCGTTAAAAAGAGGGGCTTTGAGCTTTTTAATAAGGTAGATTCCCTGGCTGATTATGTTGCTTCGCTTCCCGAAATGAACAAGCCATTAACCGTTTCGGAGGGTTTAAAATTTGCCACGCAAGCCATCAACGACAACGATACCGGCAGTTATAGAATGCCTTCCATGGAAGAGGCCATCATTATTAAAGATTACCTTAGTGGGCCTTCAGATTCAAGCAAAAACAACAAAAACGCCGCTTCTTCTTTGTTGAAATCTTTTGTTGATACCTCTTCAAGATACACTCGCATCAGCATTAGCATGGCAGATGTAGGAACAGAGAGACTTCCTGTACTGCTCAACAACATTGAAGAAAAGGCGCATAGCTATTTTGACAGCTCTTATGAAGTGTCGCTTACAGGCACCAGCATTACCTTTTTGGAAGGAAGTAAGTTCATCATTAATGGATTGAAGGAAAGTATTTTCTGGGCTTTTTTGTTGATTGCCATTTGCATGCTTTACTTGTTTAGGTCTTTTCGTGTATTGGTTTGCTCCCTTATACCCAATATCTTACCGTTGGTGGTAACAGCCGGAGTAATGGGTTGGGCTGGCGTTCCTTTGAAACCTTCAACAGTATTGGTTTTCAGCGTAGCGCTGGGCATTGCGATTGATATCACCATTCGTTTTTTAGTCAACTACAGACAAGTATTGCCAACCGTAAATGGTGATGTGGAAAATGCTGTAAAACAAACCGTTTATCAAACGGGATTAAGCATCATATACACATCCTTGGTACTTACTGCAGGTTTTGTAATCTTTTGTGGAAGTGGGTTTGGAGGAACATTCGCTTTGGGCTGGCTTACCTCTGTAACGTTGATGGTGGCAACGATAACCAACCTGGTATTATTGCCTGTGTTGCTTTTGATATTGAAAAAATCTTAGAAAAAAAGACTCATTTATTAACTGTTAAGCCCATATAAATGTTAAATATGATTAATAAATGGTTGTTTTTTTCTAGAAAATTGTTGATTATTTAACTTTTGATTCTATATTTACAAATAAAAATTAAAAACACGTATGAGAAAAGTAATCTTAGCACTGTTGGTTTCCATCTCATTTTCGTTTTGCGTGAACGCGCAAAAGACAGTTGAGGGAAAGGTTACAGATGCAAATGGTAAGCCCATTTCCAATGCTTCCGTAGTGATTAAGGGTACAAAAATCGGAACCACAACCGGAGCCGATGGTACCTATTCTATTCAGGTTCCAGCCAATGGCAAAGTCATTGAATTCAGTTCATTGAACTTTGAAAGTCAATCTATGTCCATTGGAACAAAAACAAATATTTCTGCAACATTGTCTGCGTCGGGATCTTCAGATTTGGGCGAGGTTGTTGTAACGGGTATCAGTAAAGTTAAAAAATCTCAATTTGCCGGAGCGGCAACCAAAATTGATGAAAAGCAATTGAAGAATCAACCTGTTGGTTCTTTCGATCAAATTCTTCAAGGTCGTGCTCCTGGTATCACCGCGTTAACCGGAAGTGGTGCGCCGGGTTCACCAACAAATATTATCATTCGCGGACAAGGTTCAATCCAAGGTGGTACTGATCCTCTATATATCGTTGATGGAATTCCTGTAGAATCAGGTGTATTCCAGGGATTCAACCCTAACGATTTCGCATCTATAGATGTGTTGAGAGATGCTGCTTCTACTGCATTGTATGGTTCTCGTGGTTCTGCCGGTGTAATCGTTGTTACTACAAAAAGAGGTCAGGCTGGAAAATTGAAGTTGTCATA
>CANHMN010000152.1 GCA_947461645.1 Chitinophagaceae bacterium
ATATACGCTTGGCAACATCTTCATATATACGATTATAACGCACATAGTGGTGGCAATGCCGACCTTCTGGGTTTGACCATTTTCGTTTCACTGATGGGTATTGTTTTATGGGGATGTCTCATGGGATCAATGCTTCCCATTATTCTGAAAAAGTTCAAACTGGATCCTGCAGCGTCTTCAGCTCCCTTTGTGGCAACCCTTGTAGATGTTACAGGCATTGTAATTTATTTCTCTGTGGCTTATTTTTTCCTTAAAGGTATCCTGCTTTAATTCAGTCTAGAAAAGGACATCTTTTGCCCTATAATTTATTAAATTGCGTGCAGTTAAGTGCAAGAGAAACATTGGTTTTTCTAACCAAACAACATTTTTGATTTTTGAATTTTGCCTTTTTACTTTTGACTTTTAAATTTTGATTATATTATGTGTGGAATAGTTGGATATACCGGACAAAGACAAGCCTATCCCATAGTGCTGAAAGGCCTGAAGAGATTGGAGTACAGAGGATACGACAGCAGTGGTGTAGCCTTATTGAAAGATAAGCATCTAAAGGTATTTAAGAAGAAAGGAAAGGTTGCCGAATTGGAAGAATCTCTAATTGGAACAGATATTGATGCCAATATTGGGATCGGACACACACGTTGGGCTACTCATGGTGAACCAAGTGACAGAAACGCGCATCCGCATACTTCCAAAAGTGGAAGAATTGCCATGATTCACAATGGAATCATTGAAAACTATGCACTGATAAAACAAGACTTACTAAAAAAAGGATACTCATTTACAAGCGATACAGATACAGAAGTTCTGCTCAACTTTATCGAAGACATTCAAACCAATAACGATTGTACTGTTGAAGAAGCCCTTCGTATAGCACTTAAAAGAGTAACAGGTGCCTATTGTATTTTGTTGATAGAACAAGACAACCCTGACACTATTATTGCTGCAAGGAAAGGAAGTCCTTTGGTAATTGGCATTGGTAAAGGAGAACATTTTCTGGCAAGTGATGCCTCTCCTATCATCGAATACACCAAAGAAGTGGTTTACGTAAATGACTATGAACTCGCTATTGTAAAACCAGATGAGCTGGTACTTAAAAATCTGGGTAATGAAAAAGTAACCCCTTTTGTAACCAAGCTTGACATGGATCTTGCCGCTATCGAAAAAGGCGGATACGATCACTTCATGATAAAAGAAATCTTTGAACAGCCCAGTACTATATTTGATTGTTTGAGAGGACGCCTGGATGTTAAGGAAGGCAGCATCAAAATGAGTGGCGTTGATGATAATATTGAACAGTTGCTAAATGCAAATCGTATCATGATTATTGCTTGTGGTACCAGCTGGCACGCCGGACTTGTTGCAGAATACATTATTGAAGAACTGTGTCGTATTCCTGTAGAAGTGGAATACGCTTCAGAATTCAGGTACAGGAATCCAATTGTAAACAAAGGCGATGTCATCATTGCCATTTCGCAAAGCGGCGAAACTGCAGACACCATTGTAGCATTGGAAAAAGCCAAAGAAAACGGGGCATTCATTTTTGGGGTAGTAAATGCAGTGGGATCATCCATTGCAAGAATTTCTAACGCTGGCGCATACACGCATGCTGGTCCCGAAATTGGCGTAGCATCCACCAAAGCATTTACAGGGCAGCTTGCCGTGTTAATGATGGTTGCTTTGAACATTGCCAAACACAAGAAAACCATTTCCCAGGAAAAATATGATGGCTTAATAAAAGAACTTCAATTGGTACCTGAAAAAGTTGATGCCATATTGAAAAATGCAGATGAAATTAAAGCGATTGCAGAAAAATATAAAGATGCTTCAGATTTTCTTTTCTTGGGAAGAGGTTATAATTTTCCCATTGCTTTGGAAGGGGCTTTAAAACTTAAAGAGATTTCCTATATCCATGCTGAAGGCTACCCTGCTGCTGAAATGAAACATGGCCCCATTGCTTTGGTAGATGAAACACTCCCTGTTGTATTTATTGCAACCAATGATGCCTACCACGAAAAAATCGTAAGCAACATGCAGGAAATAAAAGCGAGAAAAGGAAGAATCATTTCTATTATCACGGAGGGAGATTCCATCAGCAAGGAACTAAGTGAGGATGCTTTTGCCATTCCTGCAACCGACGAAATCATCGCGCCTTTATTGACAGTTATTCCTTTACAGCTTCTTTCCTATTATGTGGGTACGGCAAAAGGTATCGATGTTGACAAACCAAGAAATCTTGCGAAAAGTGTAACCGTGGAATAATCTTTTGATTACTTCCGATATTTAATCATCCAGATTAAATCAAAACCCATGTTGAGTGAAGACTCGCTCATTACTGATTTTTCATTATCTTCATGTGCGTCAATAATAGAAAATTATAAATTGTTAAATTTGACGTAAACCCTGTTTAATGGGAATTCATCCCAGAAAAAACATGTAACAAATGAACATCATCAATAAGTATCCTCTTAAAGATACCGGCTATCATTTCATCGAAAAAAAATACCTGCCAAAAGGTAAGGACGAATACCATCTAAGAAATATCCAAAACAGGTCTCTCAGAAAATACCTCCCGCTTTCCAAAGAGCAAATCAATATCCTAGAGAAAAACCACAACAGCTCAGACAACTGGAATAAGATATTGGTTTCAGAACAGTTCGATCCAAAGTTGGTTAAAAATTGCAAGTTCTTTGGCTTGGTTAGAATAGGTCAGTTGAAAGAAGAATACCACGAATTCCACAACTTTAAAATGCCAGTGGGTATTTACAACAGCACTATCATAAGTTGCGACCTTGGAGACAATGTATGTATAGACAATGTCAATTACATGAGTCATTACATCATTGAAGACGATGTAATGCTAGCCAACATCAATGAACTGGCCACAACAGACAAAGCTTGTTTTGGAAATGGCATTTTAAAAGATGGCGATACCGATGAAAAGAAACGAATGGTAATTGAGGTTTGCAATGAAAATGGAGGCAGAAGCATTATACCCTTCAATGGTATGCTTGCAGGCGACGCTTACATGTGGAGCAAATACAGAGATGATGATGCCCTTTTGGCAAAATTCAAGGCCTTCACCGAAAAGAAATTTGACAAACAAAGAGGATACTACGGTAAAGTTTGTGCGCGTACTGTAATAAAAAATACAGGTATCATAAAAGACACCTGGATTGGCTCTGATGCATACATTAAAGGTGCGAACAAACTTAAAAACCTTACCATCAACAGTGATGCAGAAAGAAAATCACAAATTGGAGAAGGTTGTGAATTGGTAAATGGAATTGTTGGTTTCGGTTGCAGAATTTTTTATGGTGTAAAAGCTGTTCGTTTCATTACTGCGGCTCACTCACAACTCAAATATGGCGCAAGACTAATCAACTCCTATTTGGGAAACAACTCTACGATTTCGTGTTGCGAAGTGCTCAATAGCATGATCTTCCCTGCACACGAACAACACCACAACAACTCATTTTTATGCGCGTCTCTGATTATGGGACAAAGCAATATTGCCGCCGGAGCAACTATCGGCAGCAACCACAACAGCAGAAGTGCTGATGGGGAAATTATTGCTGGCAGAGGGTTTTGGCCTGGACTTTGCGTAAGCCTAAAGCACAATTCGAAATTTGCCTCATTTAATATAATAGCCAAAGGAGATTATGCCAACGAGCTAAATATCCCCATACCCTTTAGTTTGGTTATTAATGATTATGCCAAAGACAGATTGATTGTTATGCCAGCTTACTGGTTTATGTACAACATGTACGCACTGGCAAGGAACTCGAAAAAATATGAAGAAAGAGACAAAAGAACCTATAAATTTCAACTCATTGAATTCGATTTTCTGGCACCAGATACCATCAATGAAATATTCAATGCATTGAAATTATTCGACAAAATAAAAATAAATGCCCTTGGCGAAGCAGAAGTTTCAGGCTGGGAGAACAGCAAAAGAAAAGCTATCCTTACCAAAGTACCACAATCAAAAGATATTTTTGAACAACTGATTCAATTGTATGCTGCCAATCAGTTAATGAGTTTTGTTCAAACAAACAACATCAAAAGCTTTGAAGCTTTTAAGTCATCAGTAAAAATACCTGCTAAAAGAAGCCAATTTCTCAATATTGGCGGGCAGTTGATAAAATCGGAAGAAGTAGAAAAACTAAAAACAGACATCAAGAGCAACAAGGTAAAAAATTGGGAAGATGTTCACCAATTCTACATCAGAAAAGGAGAAAACTACCCCCTCACCAAATTACAACATGCTTTGGCATCACTGCTTGAATTGTGGAAGATACCATCCTCTAAACTGAATAGCGATTCCATTAAATCATTATTGAAAAAAGCTGTGGAAACCAAAGAATGGATGACAACAGGAGTTTACGATTCAAGGGCTAAGGACTACAGCAATCCTTTCAGAAAAATGGTGTA
>CANHMN010000153.1 GCA_947461645.1 Chitinophagaceae bacterium
AACTTCCTGATTTTTAATTTTAATATTCCTTCTGACATGAGTAGTGTGGTGATTTATGGTATTCCGAATTGCGATTCCGTAAAAAAAGCAATGCAGTGGTGTGAACAGCATCAAATTGCATTTGAGTTTTACAATTATAAAAAAACGCCTGTTACCGAAGAATTGCTTTTAAAATGGTGCGAGCAGGTTGAATGGAAAATACTTTTCAATACCAAAGGAACCACCTGGAAAAAAATGGTGCATGAATATGAGGGGAAGGACGTCACGAAAAAACAAGCAATAAAAATAATGCTTGAAAACAACAGCATCATCAAAAGACCCGTCGTAGAAATAAAAAAATCGCTTCTCGTTGGATTTGATGAAGCGATTTTCAAAAAAGCGTTTAAAAAATAGAACTGGTCTTTGTTCCCAATGTTCTTTAATTATTTCAACAAATCTGCCGGAACTTTTTTCTCCAACAAATACCTATATATAAATCTCGTTTTTAGGTTCTGGAAATGAAGGTTTTTATTGCCTGGCCATCCGTGTCTTCCTTCACTGTAGATCATGAATTCAAAATCTTTTTTCTGATCTTGTAATTTACTCGCTAGCTGTATGGTGTTTTGCATGTGCACATTTTCATCTACGATTCCATGAACAAGTTGTAGCATTCCTTTGTAATTTTCAACGTAATTGAGAACATTGCTGGTTTTATATCCTTCAGGATTGTCTTTAGGTGTGCCCATAAATCTTTCAGTATAATGAGAATCGTAGAGTGTCCAGTCAATAACACTTCCGCCGGCCATACCGTGTGTGAATACTTCGCTTGCGTAGGTAAGTGCATAGCAGCTCATGTATCCTCCGTAACTAAATCCTGTGATGCATATTTTACTAGGGTCTGCCTGACCGTTAGCAACAAGCCACTTAACCATTGCGCTGTAGTCTTTCATTTCCCAATAACCTAAATTATGGTACATGTAATTAACGCCTTCCTTTCCAAAATGTCCACTTGCTCTGTGATCCATGGCCACCTGAATCAGGCCTTCTTTGGCATACCATTGTTGTGATCCGGAAAGGTTCCATCCATCCATTACCGTTCCTGCATTGGGGCCCCCATAAATAGAAATCAATACCGGATAGGTTTTGTCTTTCTCCATATTCAAAGGCCAGGTAATTTTCATTGGTAGACTGTATAAGCTATCATCACTCATAACGCGAACCATTTCCGTTCTGGCTAATTCTGTATTCTCATATTCTGCACCTTTGGCATCTGCTAAGCTTACAATCAACTTTCCTTTATTGTCAACAAGCGCCATTTGATTGGGTGTTGTAGCGTTGCTGTAGGTGGTGATGAAGTACGAAGCGTCGGGTGATAGTATTATGGAACTGTGATTGAAATCTCCGAAAGTCAATCTTTTTAAATTCTTTCCATTGAAGCCTATGCTGTAAAAATCTTTTCTGTCTGTTCTTTCTTTTCTTGCAGTGAAGTAAATGACGTTGTTTTTTTCATCAATGTAATTAACGTCTGTAACAGTGTATTTTCCGGTATTGATTGCATTCTTCAATTTACCAGACATGTCATAGAGATATAACTGATCATAACCGCTCATATCGCTTCTGTAAATAAAACCTTTTCCATTTTTTAGGAAAGTGATTCTTTTGCCCTCATCATCCAGACTTATCCATGTTTTTTGTTCTTCTGTAAGAAACAGATTTTTTGAACCGTCGCTGGGATTAATTTCCCAGATTTTAAGAGTGTTTTGTTTGCGGTTCATCCATTGCACCAAGAGCGAACTTCCATCCGGCTTCCAGTAAGGCAATCCAAAATATTGATCATCGCTTGCGTTAAAATCGACCCAGGTTGTTTTTCCTCCGTCAGCAGCAACCATACCAATTTTTACTTCAGGATTAGGATCGCCTACTTTTGGATACCTCATTTTATCAACATATCCATGTTGTCCTGGCGCATCAGTCATGGTGAACTCAGGAACTTTGGTATCATCAGATCTGAAGAATGCAATTTGTTTGCTGTTGGGATTCCACCAAAAAGAGCGGTACTGAGAGGATCTGCCCAGAATTTCTTCCATGTACACCCAGCTCGCATAGCCGTTTAAGATAACATCGCTGCCATCAAAAGTTAGACGGGTTTCTTTTTGTGTGTTGATATCCGTTGTATACAGATCATTTTTCTTCGTGTAAGCCACATAGTTACCATCAGGGCTCATCGTTGGATTAACTTCCTTTGCTGAATCATTTGTTAAGCGGATTTCTTTACCGTCTTTTTTGATGTAAAGGTCATTTGCTTTAAGGAAAGCTTTTGGTGCAAAAACGGGATCTTCTTTCTTAGTGCTTTCAATCTGTTCAGTTACTGCGCCTGTAGTTGCATCTACCACCCAGTTTTTACGGTCTTTGAACATGTTGAAATGGGTGTTGTCTGTCCATTTTATTCCTTGCGGAAGACCGGTTACAATATTTTTAAAATTGTTTTTGAAATACTGCTCGTTGGTTAGTGCAGTCCTTTGTGCATTACCAATAAAGGTTAAGAGCGTAAAACAAGCGGCAAGCGTAATTTTATTCATAATATCGATTTTATAGTTTCTCAGTTATCTTGTAAAAGTATAAAACATGCAGATTGCTGTATACAATTCACCATCTTTTAAATGATATGCTGCTGTATTTTATTAACCTTGTTTTCTAACGTATTTTGTTAGAATTACAATCAGCTGTCCTTCAATCTTTCCCTCAATTTGATCGGTATTGTCTTCAACAACCCTAATGTTCTTAACTACGGTCCCCAACTTTGCATTAAGTGAAGAGCCTTTAACATCAAGTGATTTATTCAATACAACTGTATCGCCATTTTGAAGAACCTGGCCATTGCAATCTTTGTGCAAATCAACAGTGCCATCATTTTCGTGGTCGCCAGTTGTTTTTGCCCAAGCTAATCTGTCGTCATCAAGGTATATCATATCAAGAGCATCAACAGCCCAGCTTTCGTTTCTCAAACGATTAAGCATTCTCCAGCTTACCACTTGTATTCCGGGAACTTCGCTCCACATAGAAGTGGTCAGACAACTTAAGTGATTGCTGTCTAAGGCTTCTTTTTTCTCTATTTGTTGTAAACACTTTGAGCAAAGCATCAAACAACTATCTTCATCTCTATGAAGAGCATTGGGTACTTCATAGATTGAGCTTCCCGAAGTGGAGGCGCAAATCTCACATTTGCCTTTGGATCTGTTGTTTAATTTATCTTCTAATTTCATTTCAGCTGATTTAAGAAAAAGCGAAGTTAATGGATTTGTTTCCTTTCAATATTTAGTAAACATCAACACCATTAATTTTTATTAGTGTATACTTTTTCACCATTAATAAAGGCGCCAATTACTTTTGCAGATAACACCTCGTTCCTTTTACAATGCATAAGGTCTTTGTCTAAAATGATGAAATCTGCGGCCTTGCCAGACTCAATGCTTCCTTTCTCGTTTTCCTCAAAAACAGATTTGGCCGCCCAGATGGTCATGCCCCTGATGGTTTGTTCTCTTGTGAGCGCGTTGTCGATTTGAAATCCATTTGCAGGATAACCTTTGTTGTCTTGCCTGAAAACAGCTGCCAAGAATGTTTTCAGTGGGTTGATATCCTCCACCGGAAAATCGGTACCCAGTGGCATCCAATTGTTTTGTTCCAGGAGTTGCTTGTAAGCGTAGGCGTAAGGTATTCTGCTTTTGCCAATTCTTGTTTCAGCCCAATACATATCGCTTGTAGCATGGGTAGGTTGAACGGAAGGGATGATGTTGAAATCTTTGAAGTAGTGAAAATCAGCCGAGTCAACAACTTGTGCATGTTCAATCCTCCAGCGTTTGTCGTTTTTGCCATTGAGCACTTTGGCATAAGTATTTAAAATGGTTCTGTTGCCGCTGTCGCCGATGGCATGCGTGCACATTTGAAAGGAACTTTTAGATAGTTTTTCAGCCACTTCCTGAAAATGTGATTGATTGCTTAATAAAAAGCCTTTCCAATGAGCCTGATCTTCATAATCTTTCAATAAACAAGCGCCTCTAGAGCCTAGCGCACCATCTGCATAAAGTTTAAAACCTCCAACATGGAGTTTGTCGGTTTTGTAAGGTCCTTTGGCTATCCATTTATCATAGTAATGCAGGCTATCTGAAAGCAGTGCAAAAATTTTCATTTTGAGCAATCCTTGTTTTTGTGCTTCATCAATAAGATTAACTGTATGCTCATTGATGCCACAATCGTGTACACCCGTCAAACCTAATGCAAAACATTTTTGCTGCATGTTAGAAAAATATTTTTTAGCAAGACTGTCAGAAATTTGAGGTATAAAACGCTCTACTTCATCCATTGCATTGTCGATGAGCATTCCGGTAAGTTTTCCATTTTTGCT
>CANHMN010000154.1 GCA_947461645.1 Chitinophagaceae bacterium
CGCCTACTTCTGCCACGCCATTCAATGTGGAAGCAGTGAACATTGAAGAAAACGATAAAAGAACTCCGCTTCCATACAGAACACCAAGAGAGATTCAGCGTGTTCAAACCTTGAGCAACAATGGTGTGAATTTGCTTCAAAATGAACAGGCGATGAGTTTAACGTTTTGTAATCTGCAAAAAGGTGATGCCAAAGGTGTTTTCCAGACATTTGCCAACAGAGACATTCGCCAGTTTAGAAAATTATCTATGTACATCCATGCTGAAGAAGCACAAAATCCTGCCAATACAATCGACAACAAAGATCTTGTTGCAGTAGTCAGGATGGGTACTGATTTTATCAATAATTATTACGAGGTAAGAATTCCGTTAATGCTTACCCCATTGAATGCCGGCGGAAGCCCGGACAGTGATTCCTACAACGACTCACTTTGGTATCCTTCCAACTCTCTTGATTTGGATTTAGAGGAACTGACCAGAATAAAACAAAGAAGAAATTTATCAGGTAGCGGATTGGGACAAATGTATCGGGAGGCTCAGGATAACGGGCATGTGTACTCGGTTATTGGCAATCCAAATTTAGGTGAGGTGAGAGGTATTTTACTGGGTGTCGAAAACTCAAACGCACAGGGGGCATGTGGACAGGTTTGGCTTAATGAGCTTCGTTTGTCATCTATCAATGAACAAGGAGGTTTTGCAGGATTGGGCCGGGTAGATGTAAACCTCGCCGATCTTGGTACCATCTCCGTCTCCGCCAATGTTCATACTCGCGGATTTGGAACGCTAGAACAACGTGTAGTGGAAAGATACAGGGATGATTTTACCCAATTTGATATATCAAGCAATATCGAGCTTGGAAAACTTTTGCCCTCTAATACAGGATTGTCTATTCCGGTATTTGCAGGATATACGCAAACGGTAAGCAGTCCGCAATACGACCCTTACGATATGGATATCAAGCTGAAGGAAAAAATAAGCTCCAGTCCAAGATCGCTCAGGGATTCAATACGTAAAACTGCAGTTGATTTTACATCGGTAAAGACCTTGAATTTTACCAATGTCAGAAAAAACAAAACCAATGGCAGCGCTCCCAAAATTTATGATATCGAAAACGTTGATGTGAGCTATTCTTACATCAAAACCGAAAGCAGAAATCCGCTTATCGAAAAAAATGAAGTAACCAAACACCGGGCTGCTTTGGGGTATAACTTTTCTCCTCAACCCAAATACATAGAGCCTTTTAAAAACATCTTCAAGAAAAATAAAACCAAGTGGCTCGATTTTATCAGGGAATTCAATTTCGCTTACCTGCCTTCGCAACTTAGTTTCAGGGCAGATGCCAGCAGGCAATTTGGTGCCATCAGACCACGTACCATCGGAGATGCAAAATATGTGGTTCCTGAAACCTATGACAAGTATTTCATCATGCAGCGCGATTATGTGATGAGATGGAATTTTACGAGGTCGCTTAATTTTGATTATACTGCAACCAACAATTCAAGGATAGACGAACCATCAGGCAGAATCGATTCAAAAGCTAAAAGAGACACCATTTGGAACAACTTAAGGAGGGGAGGAAGAAATACTTTGTTTAACCAAACTGCCAACTTCTCTTATGTTGTGCCAACCACTAAATTTCCCTTTTTAGATTGGTCAACGATCAACCTCCGCTATCAGGCTACCTACAAATGGATTGGAGCTTCAAGATTGGCTGTGAATTTGGGTAACTTCCTTGAAAATGGTCACCAAAAAGAAGCAACCATGCAAATGGATTTCACCAAAATTTATCAAAAGTCAAAATTGCTTCGTCAGCTAGACCAACCTTCCAATAAAGAAGACAGAGAGAAATGGAGAAACAGGGTAACCATTGTTAAAGATACCGTGCTTACAAAATCCGGAAAGAAGATTGTTAAGAAGAGAAGAGTGGTAGATAAATCCGCATTGCCATATGTAGGTGGCGGATTAAAGGTTTTTGGAAAGCTGCTTACCAGCGTTAAACAAGCTAACGTTTCTATTTCAGAAAGTGGAAATACGCGTTTGCCAGGTTATATGGACAGTACACAATTCTTTGGAAACAATTTCAGAATGATGACTCCCGGATTGGATTTTGTATTGGGCCGACAACCCGATACCAATTGGATAAATTCCAAAGCGAGGCAGGGGTTATTTTCAAAAGACAGCACCTTCAATGCATTAATTCAACAAAATTTTGATCAAAAAATTACGATTTCAGCCCAATTGGAGCCTGTAAGAGATTTGAATATTACAGTCAACCTAAGCAAGAACTTCACCAAAAATTATTCGGAAACATTCAGGTTTATTGATACCTCAGCTGCAGGCAACAACCCAAGCTTCAAGCATTTGAATCCGTATGCAGGTGGTGGATTTGATGTGACCTACATTTCCTACAAAACCTTGTTTGGGAAATTCAATCCAAATTTGGTGTCACAAACATTCAAAACATTTGAAAGCAATAGGTCGATACTCTCTCAAAGGCTTGGAAGATCGAATCCTTACAGTTCAAGCCTTGGTGCAGGAGCCGATGGTTTTTATTATGGTTATGGCAAATATGCGGTAGATGTACTCATTCCATCTTTCATTGCAGCGTATACCGGGCAAGATCCTAATAGTGTTGGTTTAATCAAACAAAGCAATCCAAACATCAGGGCCAATCCTTTCAAGGCTATCCTGCCCAAACCGAACTGGAAAATAGATTACAATGGATTGAATAGGATTAAGCCGCTTGACCAAGTGTTTACCAACTTTACGCTTACACATGCTTATTCAGGTAACTTGAGCATGAATGGGTTTACTTCCGCCTTACTCTATCAAGACGTCTCTCAGTTTGGCTATCCTTCCTTCTTTGATACTAGTTCGAAGAATTTTGTTCCTTACTTCCTTGTGCCAAATGTTACCATACAAGAGCAATTTTCGCCACTTGTTGGTGTAGACATGCAATTTGTAAATCAATTCCAGGCGAAGTTTGAATATTCCAAAACAAGACAACTGAGTTTAAGTTTAAACGACTTTCAATTGAGTGAGGTACGTACCACTGAATTTTTGATTGGAGGTGGATTCCGTAAGAAAGGATTGAAACTGCTGGGTGGAATTAAATTGCCGAAATTTTTAAGCAAGAACAATTCTTCAACCTTAGACAATGAAATTAATTTCAGAATCGATTTCAGGGTAAGAGACAATGTAACGGCTAACAGCAGGCTTGATCAAGACAATAATTTTGCTACCGGTGGAAGCAAAGAGATTTCCTTCCTCCCAACCATTGATTATTTCCTGAGCAGCAGAATCAATGTGAAACTTTATTTCGACAAGCGTAAGGTAATGCCTTATATTTCATCAAGTGCACCCACAACCAATACAAGAGCTGGTGTGCAGATAAGAATTTCACTTACACAATAAATCAGATAAAACAGCTAAGGCTTTTTAAAGAAGTTTGTTGCACTTCCCTGTTGGGCACAGGTTATCGTTAATTCATTAATGCAAACATGCTCGGGTAATTGTGCCGTATAAAATATGGTGTCTGCAATGTCTTCACCGGTAAGTGGAGTAAATCCATTGTAGGTAGCGTTTGCTTTTTGTTCATCGCCTTTGTAACGTACAATTGAGAATTCAGTCTCCACAGCTCCTGGATGAATGGCAGTAACTTTGATGTTGTGTTTAAGTAAATCTATTCTCATGGATTTAGAAATGGCATCAACCGCGAATTTACTTGCGCAGTAAACATTTCCGTTTTCATATACTTCTTTGCCTGCAATGGATCCAATGTTGATGATATGTCCTTTTTTTCTTGCAATCATGCCTGGTAAAATTGTTTTTGAAACATACAGCAAACCATTTACGTTAGTCTGCAGCATGGTTTCCCAGTCATGCATGGAGGCCTCTTCAAAACTGTCTCTTCCTAGAGCAAGTCCGGCATTGTTAAGAAGAATATCTATGTTGTTCCAGGGGCTTTTCAAATCAGAAAGCTGAGCATCAACCTGACCTTTGTCTTGTACATCGAAACACAAATCAAGAACCTCTGATTGGTATTGTTGGATCAATTCGTTTTTAAGAGACAAAAGCTTTTCTTGCCTTCTGCCTGTTATGATTAAACGATATCCGTTAGCGGCAAATTTTTTTGCACATGCTTTTCCAATTCCTGAAGTAGCTCCGGTTATGAGAATGGTTTTTGTCAACGTTAATTAAAAAAATGAAGAATTAATAAAATACTTTTAAAACTATTTTCTATTGCCAATCGTGTAACCTACTTTCAAGTAAGAATAGGAATCAAAACCAAGTTCAATTAATGTGGCGTTATTCTTTTTGCCATAAGCCTTTACGCCAAAGCCCCCACCATACATTGGAGCAACTGCGTTAAAACCAC
>CANHMN010000155.1 GCA_947461645.1 Chitinophagaceae bacterium
ATGCGAATAAAAACGTCGCGAAGAAGTAAAAAAGTGCTTTCATGATTATTTGAATGTAGAATAAATGTAAACTTTTTTAAGAAAACCATAAAAAAACACAACTTCACAGTTGATGATCAATGAAACACGATTTGATTTGCTATAAATACAAAAGCTGTTTTCAGTTATTGTAGGATTGTAGTAAAGGAGAATAAAAATAGGATGAATTATATTTTCTTGGAAGCTCTCGTCAATCTGTCGTTAATACTTTTACCCAAGCCGGTATTGGGAAGCTCTTGTGCAATAATAACATCAAGGCTTAAATGATCGAGCCTGTGCATGGCGGCATATAAATTTCTTGCAGCCTCTTCAAAATCACCATTGATTGAGAGTACTTCGCGTGCTGAAACCTCGCTGTTTTCGAAAGTATTTTGAAACAACAATAACCCTATTTTTTTATCAGGATACAAATTCAAAGCAGCATCAACGTCTTGGGTTAGATAGGTTGTTGTGCGAGGAGCATAATGACTCGCGAGCATTCCGGGCGATTTAATTTCATTGCCCGACTCTTGGTTGTAGACTAATACCTCGCCTACAACACGCTGTATATCCTCCAACGAAACAGAACCCAGCCTGTATAAAACGGGTATGTCATTTTCAAAACCTACAATGGTAGATTCAATTCCTTTTTGACATTCGCCGCCATCCAGAATGACTTCAATATTTTCACCAAAGTAATCATAAACATGCTGAGCAGAAGTTGGACTGATTTGTCCAAATGGATTTGCGCTTGGGGCCGCAAGCGGAAAATCAAGCCTAGAGAGCAATTCAAGCGTAAGCGGATGATCAGGAATTCTTACGGCAACAGTTTCTTTTCCTGAAGTAACAACATTAGAAATGCCTGATTGCTTTTTCAATACAAGAGTCAAAGGCCCGGGCCAGAAGGCCTCAGCCAACTTTAAGGCAGCGGAGGGAATTTCTGCAGCTATAGTAGCCAATTTTTTCAGAGAAGAAATATGAAGAATAAGCGGATTGTAAAATGGCCTGTTTTTTAAGGCGTATATTTTTTTCAGCGCCTCATCATCAGTAGCGTTTGCAGCAAGTCCGTAAACTGTTTCAGTTGGAATAGCTACAAGCTCCCCCTTCATCAAAGTTTCAACAGCTTTATGAAGATCGGTTGTTATCATAGACAAGCGATTGTGCGAAGTAAATTGAGATGGTGAAGTACAGTCTTGAAAACCTTAAGAACCGATCATTATTACGATGCCAATTTGTTTTCAGCATTCGGGAAAACTACAGTTGGCTGAAATGACTTTGCTGCTTCGAAATTCATAGTAGCATAAGATACAATCACCACCATGTCCTTTTTTTCAAAAAGCAACGAAGCGGGACCATT
Organism: Chitinophagaceae bacterium; assembly: GCA_947461645.1. Lineage (GTDB taxonomy): Bacteria > Bacteroidota > Bacteroidia > Chitinophagales > Chitinophagaceae > Ferruginibacter. The sequence goes on from CANHMN010000155.1 coordinate 1,376, forward strand.
AAGACAAATAATACCGCTGCCTCTTTCCCCTTTGATTACATACGTTACAATTCTGGCACCATTCCTGTAGTTCAAAACATGTACCTGCTCGTTCTCTATGAGATTGGAAGCGTCCATTAAATCTTCATCAATAGTTACAGATCCTACATAATCAATGTTGGCATCTGTTACAGTGGCTCTGTGTATCTTGGATTTCAGAATTTGTATGTCCATACTTGGTGACTTTTAACGGTTCCAGTTGAGGATTAACTTACTCGTGTGTTAGGTATTAGGCAAAGCTATGATTAAATTTCAGTTCATCAATTCGCTTCCTGCGCCATTATTTTGCTTGCGCGTTTTCTGTCTTCTTCGTTGAGAATAGTTTTTCTCAAACGCACACTTTTCGGAGTAACTTCTATGCATTCGTCCTGCTGAATATATTCCATACACTCTTCAAGCGTCATCAAAATTTTAGGAGCAGCACGACTTGCGTCATCACTTCCGCTGGCGCGGTGATTGGTCAGTTTTTTTGCTTCAGTTGCATTTACCACAAGGTCTCCTGGTTTGATATGCTCTGCAATAATTTGTCCTGCGTATACATCATCTCCCGGATCAACAAAGAATCGTCCTCTGTCCTGAAGTTTATCAATAGAATAAGCTGTGGTTTTTTCCGTAGTCTTCGACAAAAGCACGCCATTGTTTCTACCTGGAATTGGTCCTTTCCATGGCTTGTATTCGCTGAAGCGATGTGCCATTACGGCTTCTCCTGCGGTATTGGTGAGCATGTTGCTTCTTAAGCCAATTAGTCCGCGTGATGGTATTTCAAACTCAAGATGCTGCATTTCACCTTTGGTCTCCATGATAAGCATTTCTCCCTTGCGTTGTGTAACCATGTCAATTACTTTGCCGCTGTATTCCGAAGGAACATCAACCACTAATATTTCATAAGGCTCGTGCTTGGCGCCATTGATTTGCTTTACCAAAACCTGCGGCTGACCAACAGTAAGCTCGAAGCCCTCTCTGCGCATGGTTTCAATAAGTATACCCAAATGCAGAATACCTCTTCCATATACTAGCATACTATCCGCACTATCGGTATCATCTACACGAAGCGCCAAATTCTTTTCTGTTTCTTTCATTAGCCTGTCACGAAGGTGACGGCTTGTTACAAATTTTCCCTCTTTGCCAAAGAAAGGAGAGTTGTTGATGCTGAACAACATGCTCATGGTAGGTTCATCAACACTTATAACTGGCAATGCCTCTGGTGTTTCCTGGTCTGCAATGGTATCTCCAATGTTAAAGTCCTCTAGTCCAACCACTGCGCAAATGTCTCCGGCTTTTACCTCGGCAACTTTTTTCTTACCCATTCCCTCAAACACATACAATTCTTTCACGCGCATTTTTTTAATGGCGTTTTCTGCCTGTACCAATGCGATTGGTTGATTTTCTTTGATAACACCGCGCGCTACTTTACCAACGGCAATCCTTCCCAAAAAGGAGGAATAATCCAAAGAGGTAATTTGCATTTGAAGGGGCCCTTCATTCACTTTAGGCTCCGGCACATATTTAATGATACCATCAAGAAGCGGGTTGATATTATCTATTTGTGTAAGCGAATCGTTGAACCAGCCATTTTTTCCGGAACCGTAAAAAGTTGGGAAGTCAAGCTGTTCTTCTGTTGCATCCAAATTGAAGAACAATTCAAAAACTGCATCATGCACTTCATCCGGGCGACAATTAGGCTTGTCTACCTTATTGATCACCACTATTGGCTTCAAATTTAACTGCAAGGCTTTTTGCAATACAAAGCGCGTTTGCGGCATTGGTCCTTCAAAAGCATCTACAAGAAGTATAACACCATCGGCCATTTTCAATACACGCTCTACCTCTCCTCCAAAATCCGAGTGACCAGGAGTATCAATAACATTTATTTTAATGTCTTTGTAAGTTACAGCCGCGTTTTTACTGAATATGGTAATGCCTCTTTCTCTTTCGAGGTCATTGCTGTCCATGATCAATTCACCGGTTTCCTGGTTATCTCTGAAAACTTTAGTGGCATGAAGAATTTTGTCCACAAGGGTGGTTTTTCCGTGATCTACGTGTGCAATAATGGCAATGTTGCGGATGCTCATGATGATTTATTTGCGGAATGCTTGTTTTTTGGCACCCCTATTGATTTTTGACGCGCAAGGTAACCTTTTTTAGCGGGTTTGCAAGGTTAATGGAGAATTAGTTTGCTTTTCTTTGGTTCTTGTTGACAAATGCCCTTCATTCAAAAAGCACTATGAAGCTTTATTTTGGCGCTTCTCGCAACTGTCCTGAAAAATCAATTAATTTTATGCTTCTTTCAATATGGAAAACATCAATCCAAGCTTCACAAGTCTTTTGCAGTCAATCGGTAACGAAAAACTCGAACAGATAGAAAAAATTCCGCAAAGCGGCGGAGACAGAACTTATTATCGATTGCACACCAATACATCAAGCACTTATATTGCTACGGTGAGTGACAATGTGAAAGAAAACGAAGCTTTTATTGCTTTTTCCAGGCATTTTGCAGAAATAGGTGCTAATGTGCCCAAAGTTTTGGCCGTAAGTGAAAACAGGCAAACCTACCTTCAACAAGATGCTGGCAACAGATCTTTGTTGGATGTATTAGAAACAGAAGGTTTTACCGATGATGTTTTTGAACTCTATAAAAAAAGTCTTGATGCGCTTGCTTTTTTGCAGATACAAGGAGACAAGCATTTTGATTACAACCTTTGCATCACGAGCAAATCATTTGGTCAGCAGGCTATAAAAAACGATTTGCTTTATTTCAAATATTATTTTCTCGACACTTTAAAAATTCCCTACGATAAAGAACAGTTGCTTGCGGATTTTGAAAGCCTTTCAGCACAACTTTCCGATACATCAAATCATTATTTCATGTTCAGGGATTTTCAAAGCAGGAATATCATGGTTAATAACGGGACGGTTTGTTTTATTGATTACCAAGGTGGAATGAAAGGCGCCCTGCAATACG
>CANHMN010000156.1 GCA_947461645.1 Chitinophagaceae bacterium
CAACTGTCGTTGTTGTTATAGTTATAAATATAGGTCCCGGAGCTTGTACGTGTTATACCTTGCCAAACATAGCTGTCACATGCCGTATCTCTCAATACATTGTGTGTACCATAATTGATCGTCAGATTCATCGTATCCGCAGATGCACAATCATTACCATTGGTATAGGTATAAACATAAGTTCCAGTCGTTGTATAAGTAACTCCATGCCAAGTATAACTCTCACAAGCTGTACTATCATAAGAGTTATTTGTTGAAGAATTAATTGTGAGGTGGAGGGTATCTATAGAAGCACAACCATTCGCATTGTTGTAAGAGTAGGAATACACGCCGGTTGAAGAATAAGTTGTCCCACGCCATAAGTAAGAATCACACGCAGTAACTGTGTCCTGAATGAAAGTAGAATTGTTAATTGTTAAATGTAAATTAACAACGGAATCACAACCCAAATAGCTAGTTAGCGTATGTTCATAATCTCCTGAAATAGTATAGGAAGTTCCATACCAGCTAAAGCTGTTACATGAAGCAGCTGTAGTATCTCCTTCTGATACATTAATAACTACCAGTGTAAAATAGGCAGAATCCTTGTCATCGTTCTCATCAGTAACAACGACTTTATACTGTGTTGTTGTAGTAGGTGAAACGTTAACACTCGATGAGGTTGATGAACCGGGAGTCCAGGCATAAGTCAAAGTTCCGGTTCCGGTTGCATTAGCATTCAAAGTCATTGAAGAACCAGAACAAATGGAATCATTATTGGCTGTTATATCAACGGTAACCTGCGCATAGGTAAACGCAGGAAAAACTGCCAAAAAACAAATAGACAGTAAAATTAACCTACTGAATTTTGCTTGAACAAAATAGGTTTTCCAATCATGGATAAATGATCTTAACAACATAATAGATATTTGAATAATAAAAAAGATACGCAACAGCAAGATACTATGCTAAGTTGGAGTTTTAATAGGGTCGAAATCGGCTACAAGCTAGGGTGTTTTTTTCAAAACTCCATAACATAACATTAACATAATCTAACTAATAAATTAAAATAAGTGGTTATACTTACATGTTTGTCTAATATTTACCAAACATTAGGTGTTTTATTAGATATTTATTCAATTCAAATCCATCCAATTTTATTACTTTTTTCTAAAAAACAATCGGACGGGCACCCCTTTGAAGTTGAAATGCTCACGGAGTTTGTTCTCTAAGTAATTTTGGTAGGGCTGTTTTATATCGTCGGGATAATTGCAAAAGAAAGCAAAACTTGGGGTACGAGTTGGAAGTTGTGTAACGTATTTTATTTTGATCGCATTTCCTCTAACAACAGGTGGGTGATATTGCTCAATAGCCTTCAGCATTACATCATTCAACTGTGAGGTAGAAATTTTTCTGTGTTTGTTTTCGAAAATTTCGAGGGCAGATTCAATGCATTTAAAAATTCTTTGCTTTTCTAATACAGAGATGAAAACAATTGGCACATCGTTAAATGGCGCCAATCTATTCTTGAGTTCTTTTTCGTAATCTCTGGCAGTGTTGGTTTCTTTACTGATTAAATCCCATTTGTTTACCAAAACCACTATCCCCTTCCCTTTTTTAACTGCTAAAGCATAAATGGAAAGATCCTGAGCTGTTATGCCTTTACCCGCATCAATGAGCAGCATACAAATATCTGCCTCATCCATCGCCTTAATAGCCCTAATTACAGAATAAAATTCCAGATCTTCATGCACCTTATTTTTTTTTCTGATACCAGCCGTATCAATTAAAATAAATTCCTTGTTGAAAAGATTATAATGGGTGTGAATAGTGTCTCTGGTTGTTCCGGCAATGTCGCTTACAATAGTGCGTTCTTTTCCAATAAGCGCATTCAGTAAAGAAGATTTACCAACATTAGGCTGACCAATTATTGCAAATTTTGGAATATCATTATTTAATACCTCGGCATTGAGGTCATCCTCTTTCATATGAGCAACTACTGCATCGAGCAGCTCTCCTGTTCCACTGCCACTGATAGACGAGAGGAAAAAGATTTGTTCAAAACCTAAACTGTAAAATTCTGAAGCTTCTAAAAGTCGTTGGTGGTTATCAACCTTATTCACAGCAAGAAGCACAGGCTTTTTGCTCCTCCTCAACAAATCACACATTGATTCATCCAAATTGGTGATACCACTTGAAGCATCAACCATGAAAATAATCACATTTGCTTCTTCAATAGCTATATTAACTTGTTTGGCAATTTCAATTTCAAACACATCATCACTTTGAGGGACAAAACCACCAGTATCGATAAGGTTAAAAGATTTACCAGTCCACTCTGCAACACCATACTGACGGTCTCTTGTAACTCCGCTCACATCATCCACTATCGCTTTCCTTTGTTCGAGCAAGCGGTTGAAAAAAGTACTTTTCCCAACATTAGGTCTTCCGGCTATGGCAACAGTAAAACTCATTTTTAGAACTATTATTCAGTTATTAAATTATGGTGCTCGAGGCTAAACTATTATTACAAGGGAAGTTTAGTACCCATACTCCCTTAAAAAAATATCATTGTCACGCCACTTGGAACGAACCTTGACAAAAAGTTCCAAAAAAACTTTTTGCTGTAAAAATTCCTCGATGTCTTTTCTGGCCATCGTTCCCAATTTCTTTATCATGGAACCACCCTCTCCTATGATAATTCCTTTTTGTGTTTCACGTTGAACAATGATGTCAGCAGAAATTTTTATCAGTGTAGATTTTTCCTTGAATTCACGAACCAGCACTGCACTATGGTAAGGCAATTCCTCTTGGAACAATTGAAATATTTTTTCCCTTATTAACTCACCAACAAAAAATTTAGTAGGGAGATCACTCAAATCATCGCCATCAAAAAATGGATTCCCTTCCGGCAAATAGGTTAATACCAAATTGAGCAAATCTTCAATGCCCGTTTTCTTGAGAGCAGATATACAAAGAACATCCTTACAATAGGACTTTGATTTAAAAAAAGCCACTTTTTCTTCAAGCTTATCATTAGCCTTTATGGTATCAGCTTTATTGACAAGAACAACAGCAGGAACTTTTAAGTGAAGCCTTTCAAAAATGGCATCCGACTCACTAAGGTCATCGTTTGCATCAACCAACAAAAGGGCAAGGTCAGCATCCTCAAGACTTCCTTTTACAGCTTGCATCATTTTTTCATGCAACTTGTATTTGGGCTCTATGATTCCAGGTGTGTCTGAAAAAATAATCTGACAATCATCATTATTATAGATGGCTTTAATGCGATGTCTGGTGGTTTGTACTTTGTGTGAAACAATGGCAAGTTTTTCTCCCATTAGCGCATTGAGCAATGTGCTTTTTCCTGCATTGGGTTTACCAAAAATATTTACAAAACCTACTTTCATTTAACATTAATACCTGTATAAAAAATAAAAGGCCCGATCTCTCGAGCCTCTTTCGTGTTGCGAAGAGAAGGATCGAACTTCTGACCTTCGGGTTATGAGCCCGACGAGCTACCGCTGCTCTACTTCGCGTTGCAAAACTAATGTTTTTATTTGTTTGCTCCAAATGATATTTTGAAGAGATTGATTTTTTACTACTTTTGCAACTGATTATCAACTAATTTTTGATTCCGGGGTGCTTTCTTAAATGACAGCTGAGATTATACCCGTTTACCTGATCAGGATAATGCCTGCGAAGGGAGAACAAAGAAGATTTCAATTCATTTTGATTGAATATCCCCGGATCTAACCATGTAAAACCGATAACATGAAAAGATTCGTTTTTTCTCTGCTTTCTTTACCCTGCTTTCTTCACTATTCATCCTTTGCACAAGAGCAAAACAAAGACACCATGCTGATGCAACCTCTTGAGGTGAAAGCCATTCGCGTTTCTGATAATTTGCCTGTTGCTAAAACGACACTAGATAAAGTGCAAATTCAAAAAAACAACACTGGCGTTGATTTGCCCTTTATCATGAACCAAACACCTTCCATTCAAGCAAACTCTGATGCCGGTAACGGTGTCGGATACACGGGTTTAAGAATCAGAGGAACCGATGCCACAAGAATCAATTTCACCATAAACGGGATTCCCTACAATGATGCTGAAAGCCAGGGTACTTTTTTGGTGAATCTACCTGATATAGCTTCCTCAGCCAACTCGATACAAATTCAAAGAGGTGTTGGAAGTTCCACCAACGGATCCGGCGCTTTCGGCGCATCGGTAAACATCAGCACCAATGAAAATGATACCGAAAAGTCTATTCAATTCAACAATAGTTTTGGCTCATACAATACACTTAAAAACACTTTACTTGTAAATTCAGGCTTACTTAAAAAGCATTTTATTTTTTCAGGAAGACTAAGTCAAATTTCCAGCGATGGATA
>CANHMN010000157.1 GCA_947461645.1 Chitinophagaceae bacterium
CCAACCGTTCCGGAGACAATGAGTGCAACCGATTTGATGAACAAGTTCAGCAAAGAAAGAAAAAGCATTGCATGGGTGATTGACGAGTTTGGTGGTACCGCAGGAATAGTTACCATGGAAGATTTGTTGGAAGAAATTTTTGGAGAGATTGAAGATGAATACGATTTGCCGGAGTCATTGGTTGACAAGCAAATTGCTGTTGATGAATTTGTATTTAGCGGAAGACTCGAGCTTGACTTCATTACACAGAAATACGGAATCATTTTTGAAGAAAAAGAAGCCGCGGAAACCCTTTCAGGCTACATTATCCAAAACAACGAATCTATACCCAAGCAAAAAGATAGAATTTTTGTAGGCGATTTCGAATTTGATATTCTCAATGTAAGCGATACCAGGATAGAAACCGTTAAAATGAAAGTGCTGAAATAATCCTTCAAGCCCATGACAATTGCAGTGCTCGCAACAGAAAAGGCAAATGCTGATTTTACAAATAATTTCGCATTACAGTGTATTCTTCACCATCCCTTTCCCACCCAGCATTATTTCATTTGTATTTCTGATAAAAAAACTTCTCACAACCTCGAGTTGCCTGAAGGTGCAGATAACTTGCATCCCTTTTTTTCTATTGAGCATAAACAAGGCAAACACATTTTTTTCGCAACAGAACTTCGTTGGCTAATCAGCAAAAAGAAGATAGATGTTTTAATTCATGATGGCACATCATTTTATACAGGCACAGGCTTAAAACAATTGGTTGTTTTGAAGAACGGCGAAACTATTTCAACCAAAAGATTACAACGATTAGAAAAGTATGCAGATTGTATCGTTGTTCATGATGAACATACGTTTAATAATCTTAAGAAGGACTTACCCGAAAAGAAAATTACGCTTATTCCATTTGGGGTTTCGGAAAAGGCAAATACCGTTTCCTTAGTCGAACAAACTGCATACAAAGTAAAGCGCACCGGCGGCAGCGATTATTTGTTGTTTTTTGCAGATGGCATAAAGCAAGATGAGTTGCTGGTTTTTTTGAAAGCATTTTCTTTATTCAAGAAGTGGAACCGTACTGCCATGAAACTTATTTTGGTTGTTGAAGAAAAAAGCAGAAGAATGGCTGAAACTTTGATTAACAAGTATCTCTACAAAGACCAGATTTTATTTGTAGACAGTTTAGAGGTAGAAACCAATCCTATGCTTTTCAGTTCGGCTTATGCTGCAGTATTTTATGACGCATCAAATGCTTCTTTGGAAAAGATGATGCATGCCTTGCATTTGCATGTACCGTTATTACTACCCTCGAAACCCTCACTGGAATCAATATTTACCGATTGCGCTACCTTTTATTCCAATCAATACGATCAACTTTCGGAAAAATTGACTTTGCTCTACAAAGATGAAACTCGTAAAAATAGTCTTGTGTCTAATGGCGCACTAAAAGCAAAAGATTCCCTATGGCCATTAGTTTCATCTTCTTTTTTAAGGCTTGTTTTAGCCACGGATTAATCTTTAAAGGCATTACCTTTGCAAATAAAAAACATGCAAAAGTCTACCATAACTATTGATGTCACTTTAGATGCCAATAAAATTCCTGAGCACATCGGCTGGAGCGCAACAGACAGCACTGCCGAAATGCAACAGCGAGCAAAAGCCATGTGTCTTGCATTTTGGGATGCGGCCGACAAATCTGCACTGAGAATTGATTTGTGGACAAAAGACATGATGGTAGATGAGATGGGCGACTTTTTTTATCAAATGATGATGACTATGGCTGACACTTTTAGAAGAGCCACAAACAATGATGCCCTTGCGGAAGAAATGAAAAGTTTCGCCAGTTCTTTTTTTAAAAAATTCAGAGACGAAATGATTAAAGATCAGTCGTAATTTCAAAACTTCAAAAACGATAGATATGTCACTTGAACAACAAATAATGGCCGAAATGAAGGACGCCATGAAGTCAAAAAATGAAGCTGCTCTCAGAGGGTTGAGGGCCATTAAAGCTGAAATCATTAAGGCAAAAACTGAACCGGGCGCTTCTGCAGAACTTGATGAAGCAACCGAACAAAAGTTTCTTCAGAAAATGATGAAACAAAGAAAAGATTCTCTAGACATTTTTGTTCAGCAGGGAAGAGAGGATCTTGCTCAAAAAGAAAGAGAAGAAATGCAAATCATCGAAAAGTTTCTGCCTAAGCAATTAACAGAAGACGAAATTCGTACGGCAGTAAAAACTATCATAGCCAATACCGGTGCATCAAGTGCTGCTGATATGGGTAAAGTAATGGGCGTAGCATCCAAAGAACTCGCTGGTAAAGCAGATGGCAAAACCATCAGCAACATTGTAAAAGAAATACTATCGGCCTAATCTAATTTTCTTTAACCATTCTACCATGTTAATTGATTTAGCTTTTTCATTGCTCATGCTGCTTGCGCTGATGAAAGGAATGAAAAAAGGCTTTATCGGTTCTCTTTTTTCCTCGATAGGCTTCATTGTGGCAATGGCTGCTGCTTTAAAGCTGTCGGCTGTGCTTGCCAACAGAATGTCTACAAATGGGTTTTTATCAGGCAAATGGGTGCCGTTTTTGTCATTTGTGATTGTATTTGCAGTAGTTGTTATTGTATTCAACCAGTTGGGAAAACTATTTCAAAAAACTTCAGAAATATTGATGCTTGGTTGGCTCAATAAATTTGGAGGAGTTTGTCTTTTCATCCTCATCTATGGAATAATTTTCAGCATCATACTATTCTATGCCATCCAACTAAAGCTGGTTAATGCACAAACAATAGCCGCCTCAAAAACCTATCCCTTTGTTTCTCCGATAGGTCCGGATGTTATTAACGGAATTGGTAGAATAATCCCATTTTTCAATAACCTGTTTGAACAATTACAACATTTTTTCGGCGGGGTTTCCGATAAAATATAGCGTTAATTAGCCGATTTGCCTTAATTTTAGCACGAATGGAATGGAATTGCAGCCGCCGGCTGCTCATGTTATTTAATTCAATATGGATTTTGAAATAAAACAAGACGGAAAATTCAAATTTATAGAGGAAGGTGAAGGCGAAGTGCTTGTTATGTTGCATGGATTGTTTGGAACACTCAGCAATTTTTCGGCAAACATCAATCACTTTAAGAAAACGCATAAAGTAGTTGTGCCAATCCTTCCTTTGCTTGATCTTGACCTGCTTCACACTTCAGTGGGAGGACTCCAGAAATACTTCAATAAGTTTATAGAGCACAGAAATTACAATAATATTCACCTGATGGGAAACTCTCTTGGTGGACATGTAGCCCTGGTGCATGTATTGAAAAAGCCGGAGAGAATCAAAACGCTTATTCTTACAGGCAGCTCCGGACTGTTTGAAAATGGAATGGGAGATACCTACCCCAAAAGGGGCGACAAAGAATACATTCGCCACAAAACATCTTTGACCTTCTATGATCCTTCTTTGGCAGATGATAAATTAGTGGACGAAGTATTTGAAATCACCAACAACAGATTAAAAGTCATTAAAATCATCGCATTGGCTAAAAGCGCCATACGCAACAATCTTGGCGATGAACTTAGTCATATTAAGTTGCCTACTTGTCTAATTTGGGGCAACAACGATACTATTACTCCGCCCTTTGTGGCTCAGGAATTTAACAAGCTGATTGTCAACAGTGAGCTACATTTTATCGATAAGTGCGGTCATGCGCCAATGATGGAAGTGCCGAAGGAATTTAACGAATGCTTACAGGATTTTCTCTCAAGACATCGATCGTGATTTCTTGCTTATTCATAACAAGGAATTTAAATTGACGCTATTCCGAAACCTGAAAACAACAACCTGCAATGCTTGCAAAAGACCTCATCAACAACAATATCCCTCGCCTGCAGCTGGATGACAGTGTTGTAAAGGCCAAGCAGCTGATGAACGATTTTAAGCTCACTCATTTATCTGTAGTAAACGAAAAAAAATTTTTAGGCACCATAAGTGAAGAAGATTTACTTGATGTTGAAGAAGAAAAAATTCCCATTGAGTTGATTCAGGAGCACTTTAATACAGCCTTTATTTTTGATGATGTTCATTTTTTAAATGCGCTTAGCTTTTGCAACAAAATGGACTCCAATATTGCGCCCGTGCTTTCCAAGAATGGCGATTTTGTAGGAGTAGTTACCTCAACAGATTTGCTGAAAGCTATGGGTGATTTTTCAGGCGCAAATGAAATAGGCGGATTGATCATGCTTGAAATGGAACCTATTCATTTTTAATTTTCTGAAATCAGTCGAATTGTGGAAAGCAACGACTGTACCATACTTCACCTTAAC
>CANHMN010000158.1 GCA_947461645.1 Chitinophagaceae bacterium
CACATCATTGGAATGATAGAAATGTCGATAACCGCTTTACGGATAGCTTCGTGCATTTCATTTTCGGTGATGCTGTTTGGATCATCGAAGAATTTCTCCAACAATTTGTCATCGTATTCAGCAACAGCTTCAACAAGGTGCTGTCTCCATTCGTTAACTTCATCAATCATATCTGCAGGAATTGGAACTTCCTGATAAGTCATACCTTGAGTTGAATCATCCCAAACCATTCCTTTCATGGTAATCAAATCTACCACGCCTTTGAAATTATCTTCAGCACCGATAGGCAATTGCAAAGGAACTGCCTTTGCTCCCAACATTTCTTTAACTTGTTTAACCACGTTTAAGAAATCAGCACCGCTTCTGTCCATTTTGTTTACAAACCCGATACGTGGAACTTTGTAACGGTTAGCCTGACGCCAAACAGTTTCTGATTGAGGCTCAACACCTGATACCGCACAGAACAAAGCTAAAAGACCATCAAGTACACGAAGGGAACGCTCTACCTCTACAGTAAAATCCACGTGACCCGGAGTATCGATGATGTTGAATTTAAATTGCTTAGTGTCTGCAGTTTTAGCACCTTGTACAGTTGGGAAATTCCAAAAACAAGTGGTAGCAGCAGAAGTAATGGTGATACCTCTTTCTTGCTCTTGAGCCATCCAGTCCATCGTAGCAGCACCTTCGTGCACCTCTCCGATTTTATGGTTTACACCGGTATAGTACAATATACGCTCGGTGGTAGTGGTTTTACCGGCATCAATATGTGCGGCAATACCGAAATTTCGTTGAAAACGTAAATCTGCCATCTTTTTTATTTTATTTATTAGAGTTAAAGAGAATGAAAATTGATAAAACTTTGTAATCCCGATTGGGTTAGGTTGCCTTAAGGCTAACCAAAGTCGATATGGAGGATTATGATCTCATGTTGTGCTAAATCCTTCAGCTTAAAACCAAATTTGCTCGAATCCTTTAGCGCCGCAAATTTAGTGAAAAACATAGGATTAGCAAAGGAAATGAGGTTTTTTTGAGGTGGGGCTAAAAAACATTACACTAAAAACCAATTTAAGCTTAATACAAAATTTACAAAGGCCCACAAAAAGGCATATTCAATCTAACTGTTTTACTCCCGCAACCCAAGCGTATTTTCTTTAATTTTGACCCAAATCTTAAAAATGATCAGAACATTTATTTTGGTGGATATTTTATGCCTTTTTTTCTTGATTTCAACTGCGCAAGACGACAAAAAACCGGCTCCCTTCAACTACCAAAAAGATTTTAACCGATTATTGGATAGTAGCCAAAACAACGCTACATCGCTTCACTACGACAAATTGCTGTATAGGTTTCAAATTAACGATACCACGCTTACATCCGCCGAAACGCTTGCTTTGATGATTGGTTTTACGGCAAAACCTGCCTATCGGCCTTTAGAAGACATGAAAAAAGAACAGGAGATTTTTGAGCTTGTTCAAAATGAAGACTACGATGAGGCAATCGCTAATGCCCAAAATTTTCTTTCCAACCACCCGCTTAATTTGATGGTCTTGCATCAAATCACCATAGCTTACAACAATACCAAAAGAAAAGACAGTGCAGCCTTTTACATGAAGCAGCACATGAATATAATGGATGCGATGATTTACAGCGGAAAAGGCAACAAACAGGATAACTGCATTTTCTCCTTAGGTCTCGCAGATGGGGAATATTTCACTGCCAACATAGGTGGTATGATTCAGAAGAAAGATACCGACTGGAACAAAAAAGGCGATTTCATGGAGGTAATTAAATATGCCGATGAGAACGCCTACACTAAAGTAATGTACTTCAACATCCAACATGCCAAACTTAAAATGGATGATGACAAGGCCAACTCCACTGCATTCAACAAGAAGACTGTTGCCAAAAAATCAGGTAAAAAAGGAAAGTCTTCCCTTAAAAACCCTGTTGATAGTTTGAAGGCGCTTACTGACAGCACCGACAGCACAAAGCTATTGGCCAAAAAAGGAAAAGATGGTAAAAAATCATCTAAAGTCAAAAAAGATCCTTGGGGCAAAAACGCAACAGCAGACTCAAGCCTAGCTTCAGGATCCATTGCAGATTCAACTTCAAAAGCAACAGGCAAGAAAGGAAAGAAAAACAAAAAAACAGAAAAAGAAACAAAGCCAACCATCAATAACTCCGCTGATAGCTTGGTTGCAGATGCAAAAACTCCGGACAGTTCTATAGTGGAGAAAAAATCAAAAAAAGACAAGAAATCAAAAGAAAAGGAAACAAAGCCAACCATCAATAACTCCGCTGATAGCTTGGTTGCAGATGCAAAAACATCGGACAGTTCTACAGTGGGAAAAAAATCAAAAAAAGAGAATAAAACAAAAGACAAGAAACAAAAGAATCTCTTACCTCCATCCTTACCGATCAATACAAGTGTTTCGGCCGCTCCTGTCAATTCAGCTGACTCCGCAACAACTACTAACAATCAAGCAAATAATACAGCTATAAATGATTTGCCGCTGTCAACAAAAGCCTCTCCGGCAGTTGCAGATTCTTCAAATACTAGCCCAACACCTGTTGTTATACCAGTCATAACTACTGATTCTGTTACTACTCAAAATGCAGCCACAACAAATACACAAGACACCACAACCACTAATCCTATTCAAACTGTAGCAACGCCTATTGCAGATACCATTACAATCAAATCAATAACTCCTGTTGCTGATTCAAGCAATTCAACAGCAAATCCTGTTAATGTTGCACCATCTGTCCCTGTTGATTCTGTTACTACACCAATAACTGCTCATGCAACTATACAAGACACCACAACCACTAATCCTATTCAAACTGCAGCAACAACTGTTGCAGATACCATTACAATCAAATCAATAACTCCTGTTGCTGATTCAAGCAATTCAACAGCAAATCCTGTTAATGTTGCACCATCTGTCCCTGTTGATTCTGTTACTACACCAATAACTGCTCCTGCAACTATACAAGACACCACAACCACTAATGTTATTCAACCTGCAGTAATACCTATTGTAGACACCATTGCAATTAAACAAATATCTCCTGTTGTTGATTCAAGCAATTCAATAGTAAACCCTGCTAATGTTGCACCATCTGTGACCGCTGATTCAGTTGCCTCGCCAACAAGTACATCGGTAATAGCACAAGACACTACTCTGACATCAGCAAATACAGACAGCACTTTAAATCAAGCTTCACCAAATATTCAACAAACGAGCAACCAAACTGAAATACAGAGGAACAACTCTATTGATTCTATTTCAACAGAAAGAAAAGATTCCAACAACATTGCAAATCCCGCAGAGCCTGCAGAAAAGAACAGAGAAGGCACCAACAACATCCCTCCAATGGGAAACAAACCCTCCAACCCGTTTGATGGATATGTTTACGCGGAGAAACTTGAAAACTGATTTATCCAGATTGCCAGAAGTCTATAATCACCATTCAATGTAGTAGGTCATTTTCCACGGGCCTTTAATGGCAAACGTGTTGGAAAAGCTGTCTATGGGCACAGGCTTTGTAATTAAGATATCAACTGCCGTTTCAGAAGTTGCTATGATAAGTTGTTGAAATGCACCTTGCTCATACAATCTAACTTCACCCAACTGATTGGTATTTTCTTTGAATGCATGCGTAGTATTGTCGCTGTACGTAAGTGTAAAAGCATCCCCCTTACCATTACCATCTCCATCGAACCACTCAAAATGCCGGTATATCGGATAAGTATTCGCCGGATAAGCAAGATTCACGTAGCTTGTACTAAGGTCAACCGATATTTTTCGGGGTCTTTTATTTTGTGTAATCGGTATGTGCACATGCCCGGGTGGATCAAGTGACTTTTCATCAATATAACCCTCAAGGTTAGTCGATTTTATCTCAGATGGCATTCTTATCGTTCCCTTGTATTTCAAATTACTGCATCCCTGCTGAATGGTATCAGGTTTAATATCCAACAAAAAAAGACCTTCCGCCCAAATCAAGGAGTCTATGTTTCCAAAAACTGTTTTTCCTTTTCCTATGTTTAATTTGATTGGTTTATGCGGAATGATGTTTAGTTTTTGAACCTCACTGTAAACTGTATCCGAAATTGTTCTACCCGTTGCCTGATTGAAAATACTGATGCGCATTCTGCACATGCACTCCTTGCCTGAAGATTCACCGGGTTGCCATTCAAAAGCAAGCGGTTGCGCCACAACAGATTTTGTATTGCACA
>CANHMN010000159.1 GCA_947461645.1 Chitinophagaceae bacterium
AGCAAGCAATACATTCATGTGCCCTGGCATTCGGCCTGCAACAGGATGAATGGCGTATTTCACTTCAACGCCTTTCTCAGTCAATATTTTTTCAAGCTCGTGACAAATATGTTGTGCCTGAGCAACTGCCAATCCATATCCAGGTACAATCATAACTTTACCGGCATAGCTCATCATCATTGCCGTATCGCTTAAACTGATTTCTTTGTAATGTCCCTGTGCGCCTGAAGCTCCTGATGCAACTGCTTTGGCATTGCCGCCAAAGGAACCAATCAATACATTTTTTAAAGAGCGGTTCATTGCTTTACACATCAATATTGTAAGCAGCGTGCCGGCTGCACCTACCAAAATTCCACCGGTAAGCATTACTTTATTGTCATATAAAAAACCTCCGCAAGCTGCAGCCACACCGGTAAACGAGTTGAGTAATGAAATAACAACCGGCATATCTGCGCCTCCAATGGGCATCACAAAGAAAATTCCATAGAGCAATGACAATGCAAGGATACCATAAACCAACATATGCAATTCTGGATAATAAACCAGAAATCCTGCTGCAACTATAGCACAGGCCAAAACAAAAAGATTCAAAATGTTTTGACCTTTAAAACTCAAATCTTTTACTTTCCCGTTGAGCTTTCCCCAAGCAATCATACTTCCTGAAAATGAAACGGCACCGATAATTAATCCTATGACAATAATGAATACAGTTGGTTGTATAAAATAGATGAAGCCCGGATTTACATTTGTTGCAATTTCTTTACTGAGGTGATTGAATTCAACAATGGAAATCAATGCAGCACAAGCGCCTCCCATACCATTGAACAAGCTTACCATTTCTGGCATTGCTGTCATTTTAACTTTCTTCGCAGCGAGTGTACCAACAATTCCGCCGATAATCAAACCTCCAAATATCCAAGCATAATTATGAAGAAAATCTCCTGTTTCTTTGTCTTTATACAAGAAGATAGTACCTAAAATAGCAATGGTCATTCCGCCTGCAGCCAATAGATTTCCTTTTCTTGCAGAAGCAGGATTGGAGAGCATTTTAAGTCCCACAATGAAAGTGATAGAGCCAATCAAATAGCAAAGTGTGAGGAGATGTTGCGACATGTAAATACTTTTATTTGTTGTTTATAATTTATCGTCTATTGTGCTGTGTTAGTAAATTGTTTTTTAAATAAACCATCAAGTTTAAAAGATTAAAAAAGCTCATCAATCGCAATCCTTTCTTCAATTTCATTTTATTCCAATCCCTTTTTGCTTGATCAAAAAGGGAGAAAAAATCAAGGAAAAACGAATCGCTCCGCGCGTTTTTCCGGGCTAGCGCTCAGGTTAGTCTTTCTTAAAAGGCACTAAGCCTTAAACACCTTAAACTCATTAAACCTCAAACCTCTTAAATTCCTTCAGCCTCCAACTCAATTACTTCTTCTTTTTAAACATTTCAAGCATTCGATCCGTTACCACAAATCCGCCCACCACATTCAAAGTGCCTAATACTACCGCTAGAAATCCAAGTCCTAAAGCCAGGAAGTTGTCTTGTTCAGCTTTCCCCATTACAATAATGGCACCAATAATTACCACACCGTGAATGGCATTGGCGCCGCTCATTAATGGCGTATGAAGCACGCTGGGTACTCTCCCGATAATTTCAATTCCTACAAAAATCATGAGTACTACTACATAGATCATCTCCTGATGAGTTGAAATAAAGGTGAGTATACTGTTTATCATGGTTCAATTATTTTCAGTTGGTTGTAGATAAGATTTATTCATGTAAAATGTTGAATGATACATGAGTCAAAAGAATAGGATTGTTACCCCAATATTGCTTTAACTCTATCGTTCGTAATTCCCCCTTGATGAGCTACGCAAGTGCCAATTACAAGATCATCTTCAAAGTTCAAATGCAACTGTCCTTCTTTTCCGGTAATCAATTGAACGAAGTTGAGGATGTTTTTTCCATACAATTTGCTGGCATCGCTTGGCATGGATCCCGGAAGTTTTGAATTGCCGACAATGGAAACGCCATTTTCTACAACTGTTTCATCATTTTTGGTATAGTCTGTATTGCCGCCTGTTGAAGCAGCAATGTCAATGATTACAGAGCCATTTTTCATTTGGTGAATCATTTCTTTTGTAATCAATATCGGAGCTTTTTTGCCTGGTATCTGAGCGGTAGTTATAACAATATCTGCTTTGGCAACACTTTCCGCAATTTTTGCTTTTTGTCTTTGTAAAAATTCTTCCGTTTGTTCAACAGCATAACCGCCCGCTTTGGAGGCGTCTGCAGCACCCTCTACTTCTATAAACTTTGCGCCCAAACTCATTACCTCTTCTTTAACTGCAGGTCGCGTATCAAATACTTCAATCACCGCGCCTAATCTTTTAGCAGTAGCTATAGCTTGTAAGCCCGCAACTCCTGCTCCAAGAATCAACACTTTTGCAGGAGCAATACTTCCTGCAGCAGTCATGAACATAGGAAAGTACTTAGGGAATAAATTAGCGGCAAGTAATACGGCTTTGTATCCGGCAATATTAGCCTGACTGCTCAATACATCCATGCTTTGCGCTCTGGTAGTTCGGGGAAGCATATCCATACTAAAAACCGTATTGTTGTTAGCAGCCAATTGCTGAACGAACGAAGCATTATTCAAGGCCTGAAACTGACCAATTAATACCTTGTCTTTGCAATCTGCGAAATCATTTTCAGTTATGGGATTAATCGAGAGTATGATGTGCGCTTGAAGAAGCACTTCCTTTCTTGAAACAACAGTTGCGCCAGCTTCCTTGTATTTTTCATCAGTAGCAAATGCTGTTGCGCCTGCATGTTGTTCAACAACAACTTCAATGCTGTTTTTTTTAAGCGCTATTAAATGTTCAGGTAAAAGAGAAACCCTGGTTTCAAACGCAGGTTCTTTGAGAATGCCAATAATCATATGCATGAAATTATAGTTCTCGAAGTTACATAAAATTAGTGTCTGATGGAGAAGTGTTGTTTAACGAGGAACTCTTTTTTAAAAAGCACAATGCCTATAAAGAAAAGATCCATGCTTAACGTCACACTCGGATGATTTTTAATGGTTTCCCATGCGCTTTCCATTTCTGCACTCCAATGAATATCATCAAAAATGAGAATAGTGTTTTCGTTGCAAGCACCTTGCAGTTGATCAAAATATTGCAGGGTAGGTTGTTTGCGATGGTTGCCATCTATAAAAGCCAGATCAATAGCAGGATTTGAAGTTAAAAATTCCGGAAGGGTGATATCAAAATTCCCTTGCTGTAAAATGATGTTGTTGATAGATAAAGCTTCAAAGGTTTGATTTGCAATGGCTGCAATGGCTGATGATCCTTCGAAAGTAAACACTTTTGTTTTTTCACTGCCCTTTGCGAGATAGCTTGTAGTTACTCCAAAGGAAGTGCCCAGTTCAACAATCGTTGCAGGTTTGTAATAAGAAACCATTCTATGCATCAGCTGTGCATACTTTTTGGGTTTGAGAGAAGATGCCGCAATTTTATCTATCCTTCTTTTGTTGGAACGAATCACGCCCGAGCCTGCTCCAAAATCTTCCACTTCAATGCTGTTGCTGTTGTTGAGCAAAGCTGCTCTTCTGTTTTCGATTGGCTGGTAGCAAGGTTTAGGTTGTTGATCGTTCAGCACATTTGTAATAAAGTCGAATACAAAAGGAGAGTGCATGCCATGACCCTTGCTGTTGGAAGCGCTTAACCAATAGCGAATGAATTTGCGGGCTAAGGTGAAATGGCTGTACAAAAGAATGGTGTTTGATTAGTTTGCTTAAAACCTATAAGGTTAGCATTGTTTCGATTATTTGTTTTTATCCCAAACTTCAAAAGTGTGCGCAAAAGCATTTTTCTCATCGGCGGGGCAATCCGTGGATTTTGTTTTAGTCCATTGATGGGTATCAATTTCAGGAAAGAAAGTGTCGCCTTCCAAATGGGTATGAACGCGGGTCATAATAATCTGATCGGCTTTATCTAGAGATTGTTTATAAATTTCACCGCCTCCAATGATATACAATGCTTTGCAGTCGGTTTGATAACCTTTTTCAATGGCATCTTCAACTGAGTGTGCTGTGATAACCCCTTCTGCATTCCAGTTGGATTGTTGTGTGATAACGATATTGATTCTTCCAGGCAATGGTTTGTTTACAGATTCAAATGTTTTTCGGCCCATGATGACAACAGCACCCCAGGTGGTATTTTTAAAAAACTTCAAATC
>CANHMN010000160.1 GCA_947461645.1 Chitinophagaceae bacterium
TATCCTGTTTTTTTTGAAAACTGTGGGGTATGCAAATTGGGTCGTTAGCAATAAAAAAAGGTTGATTGTATTCATCAACCTTTTTGTTTAATAATGAAATGATGTTGCTGTTCATTAGCCAATAGCCTGGTTAAGGTCTTCTATCAAATCGTCTGCGTCTTCAATACCGATGCTTAGTCTGATTAATCCGTCAGACAATCCATTTTTCAATCTTTCTTCTCTTGGAATGCTTGCGTGCGTCATGCTTGCAGGATGGTTGATGAGCGACTCAACGCCACCAAGACTTTCTGCTAAGGCAAAAAGTTTGGTACTTGATAATACTTTTGTAGCCGCTTCTATGCTGCTGTCTTTAAGTGTAAAGCTCAACATGCCTCCAAAGCCGCGCATTTGTTTTTTAGCAATATCATAATTAGGATGATCTTCAAAACCGCACCAATAAACTTTATCTACTTTTGGATGGTTGCGTAAATAATGAGCAACTGCAATTCCGTTTTCGCAGTGTTGTTTCATTCTTACATGAAGCGTTTTGATGCCTCTTAACACCAGAAAGCAATCAAATGGGCCGGGTACTGCACCGCAACTTTTTTGAATGAAATACAATTGATCTCTGAGTTCCTGACTATTGGTAATCAATGCTCCCTGAATAACATCGCTATGACCTCCAAGGTATTTTGTGGAAGAGTGCATCACAATATCTGCTCCCAAATCCAGTGGATTTTGAAGATAAGGTGAGGCGAAGGTATTGTCAACACAAAGAATGGTTCCAGCTTTTTTCGAAATAGCTGCTACTGCTGCAATATCGGTAATATTCATGAGTGGATTGGTTGGTGTTTCAATCCAGATGAGTTTGGTTTTAGATGAAAGTGCTGAGGAGACATTTTCGGCATTAGTGGTATCTACATATTTAAAGCTGATACCGAATTTCTCAAAAACCTTAGTGAAGAGGCGGTATGTTCCTCCGTACATATCGCTGGCTGCAATCACTTCATCGCCGGGCCCTAATAACTTTATTACAGCATCTGTGGCAGCAACCCCACTACTGAATGCCAAACCGAATTTTCCATTTTCAATTTCAGCCAAAGCAGTTTCAAGCGCAGCTCTGGTTGGATTTTGAGACCGGGCGTATTCATAGCCTTTGTGTTGACCAGGAGCGGACTGTACGTATGTTGATGTTTGAAAGATGGGCGTCATGATAGCGCCTGTAGATGGATCGGGTTCAGCACCTGCATGTATGAATTTGGTAGCTAATTTTTGAGATTTCATAAAAGTTTGTTGGTTGTATAAATGATCAGTGTTTTTGTTTCTGGTTTTGTGATTGCAAAGATACCGGCTATAAATATAATTGTGAAAGGGGATTTTTACCTCACCCCGACTGCCTTTGGCAGCCACCCCTCTCCCAAGGGAGAGGGGATTGATTCTTTTTTCATTACTCCCAAAAGCAACCCTGCGCGCCAGCCGATTTACCTCACCCCGTCTGTTCTGCGTAATGTCTCTATTTATGGGATATTTTACCTCACCCCGTCCGCCATTCGGCAGCCACCCCTCTCCCTTGGGAGAGGGGATTGATTGTTTTTCATTACTCCCAAAAGCATCCCTGCGCGACAGTCGATTTACCTCACCCCGTCTGTTCTGCTCAACGTCTCCATTTATGGGATATTTTACCTCACCCCGTCCGCCATTCGGCAGCCACCCCTCTCCCTTGGGAGAGGGGAAGGTCAAATTATTTAGATTTTCTTTTTTATGGAGAAAAAAACTGTGCTTTAAGGCATATTTATCATTTGGCTAACGCATAAAAAACGCCAGTCGTAATTGTCGGAATCATGTGCGCCGAGTGATTTGCTTTGTTTTTGGAGTACATGGGGCTTTAATATTCTTTCCGAAACAAGATTTTTCTTTGCTTCATATAAATAATCCATAAGTTCAGCGCTTTCCATCCATATTTTTTGTGGAGGCTCAAAACCAATTTTATCGGTTCTCCAGTTGATTGTATCGGGTATGCTGTGCTCCAATACTTTTCTAAGAATTGATTTTGTAAATCCGTTCTTCATTTTGAATCTGGTAGGCAAAGAAAAAACAAAAGATACAAGCTCATGATTCAGATAAGGCAGCCTTACTTCACAACCATGAGCCATTGAGTTTCTGTCGCAATACCTCAGCAATTCTTCTAATCCATTTTCCGTTACATTGAAACTCAAGATGTCGTTGAGTTTCGTTACAACGGGCTTGTGAATGCCTTCCCACTCTCTGCCTTTAAGTGCATAAAGCAAATCTTTACTGATGTCGTTGTTACGAATTATTTTATTGTATTCAATTTTTTCAAGAGCGAGACAGGCATGAGAAGGAAGAAATGCAGCAATAAAATTCTTCAGACTCCAGGAGTAAGGGGTTTCGTTTTTGTTGAATTGTCTTTTTTCTTTGAAAAAATCACCGAAATGATTTCTGCTGATTAACTCTTGTAAAAACCAGTGAATATATCTGTTATACCCCGCAAAAATTTCATCGGCACCTTGACCATCAAGCAATACTGAAACTCCATTTTGTTTAGCAGCTTGATATACTTTATACTGTGCATAAAGACTAGAGGAGGGAAAAGGCTCTTCCTGATGGTACATCAGTTTTTCGAAATCATTGATCAAACCGTGTTCGTTTGTCAGCACTTTTATGTTCTCAACTTTGAAATAATCCGATGCCAGGTTTATGTAATTGGTTTCATCTTTTTCAAAAGATGGAAAAACAGCCGAAAAGGTTTTGAAGCTGTTGTTTTGGTTTTGTTTGATGTAACGAAGTATGCCCGTACTGTCAATGCCTCCGCTTAAGCTAGTGCCAATGGGCACATCGCTTCTCAATCTTTTGGCAACAGAAGCATTCAGTAGCGTATCAATTTTTTCAATAGCAACTGATTCATTTACCTCAATAGAAGCCTGCTTATCCAGCATCCAATACCTTTCAATGTTCAGGTTGTTTTTTCGCAAGCTGAGGTAGTGTGCAGGAGGCAAGGAAAAAATATTGTTGAAAAAGGTTTGCGAGGGGTCGGATGGATTTTGAACATAGCCTAACGTAATGTAATTAAGCAACATTCTCTCCGAAATTGATTTTTGTATTCCCGCTGCCCAAAGCGCTTTCATTTCGCTTGCAAAAAAGAAACGCTGTTGATCCTTGAAGTAGTAAAATGGTTTTTCGCCAAAACGATCTCGCGCCGCGAAAAGTGATTGTTCATATTCATCCCAAATGGCAAAAGCAAACATGCCGTCAAAAAATTGCAAACACTTTTCCTTGTAACAATCGTAGGCCGCAAGAATTACTTCGGTATCACTTTTGCTGTAAAACCTGTAACCTGCTTTCTGTAAATCTCGTTTGAGCTCTATGTAGTTGTAAATCTCACCGTTAAAAACAATACTGTATCTGTCAATGTAATGCATGGGCTGCATCGCATTGTCTGACAAGTCTATGATTGATAGCCGCCTGTGTGCCAAGCCTGCCATTTTTTTCGGACTAAGCCAAACACCCTCGCCGTCGGGGCCACGGTGCGCAAGGGTTTCTGCCATTAATTTCAGCTTGTTGATGTTGGTGTCAGCAGCAAAAGGAGAAACTATTCCGGCGATTCCGCACATTTTTCAGGTATTGATGGTATTAAAGAGATTAACCTACTTGTTGTTCAAATAAGCAAATGGAACAACAGCCTTTACGTTATCCCAATATATTTCCATATTGACTTTGTTGCCCATCACATCAAAAACAATAGAAAAATTTTCAACCGGTTGTATCAGTGATTCACAAGTTACATCCATTCTTAGGACGTCTTTTTTAATATCATATCCAAAAGCACCCCAGGTATCCGTTTCCTTATTTAGTATTATCGTCCATTTTTTTTCAAAGGGAATTGCGAAAAGCGAGTATCTTCCTTTTTTGATTTTTGTTTTCCCGAATACTACGTCTTTGAAAAATTCAATTTCAGTTGCTTCGTTTGCACCTAATCGCCAAACTTTGCCGTATTCCACTAAGTCGCAAAAAATATCTCTACCGTTTTTCGCTGGCCTGCTGTAAACAACCCTGGCTATCAACGGGTCTTTCAATTTGCCCTTCAGTTTAAGTATGGGATAATTCGCCGGACAATAACTGATGTCAAGCGATGACTTATCTATGCCTGGAATTTTGTCTTGACCCAAAACAAAAGAAAACGTAAAAAGGAAACACAATAATCCAATAGCCTTTTGTTTCATAAATAAGA
>CANHMN010000161.1 GCA_947461645.1 Chitinophagaceae bacterium
AAACTTTACTTCATGGATGGAAAGTCCGCATTTCTTTCACTTGTATTTAAATGAAAGAAGCTTTTTTCTCCTTCCCAAAGAGGCCTTCGAAGGTGATATGGAAGTAAAAGCCAGAAATTGTTTTAAAAAGAATATCCGCGTCAAATAACAATTGCGCGCAAATCGAAAACAACTAAAGAAGTCGTTTTTCCATTTTGTGGTGGGGCAGGTTTACTTCGGTAAAAGCATCACCAACAACTTTATAGCCGAGCTTTTCATAAAAGCCCACAGCAGAATCTCTTGCGTTCATAACCATCTTTCCAAAACCTCTGTCTCTGGCAATATTTTCGGCAAAACTAATGATGGAAGCACCAATTCCGGTTCCTTGCAAGTCATCTTTTACAGCCATTTGTCGGAGCTTTAGCTCTCCCTCCTCTGTTTTGGTGAGCATACAACAGCCTATCATTTCATCTTCATCAAAAGCGCCTATCAGTATTTCATCTTTTTCTTTGTCCAATTCTTCCTCGGTAAAATCCAAGCCGATGGGTTTTCTGAGCACTTGACTCCTCAGTTCAACCATCTGGGCATATTGAACGGTTCCGTAATCAATTTGCTTAATTCCCATTTTTTCTACTTTGCTTTAATGATTGAGTGAATTCAGTTGTCCAAAATAATGAATTTTATCCATAAAATAACCAATTCAATGTCTAAACATCCCTTTTGAATCAAAAGCTCAACACCATAAATAAAATAGTATTTCTTGGTTGTTAGTCCAAAAAGTATATTTTTGCACCCGTATTAACTAAATTATACTACCATGTCAGACATTGCAACAAGAGTAAAAAAAATTATTGTTGACAAATTAGGTGTTGATGAAGCCGAAGTAACTCCTGAGGCCTCTTTCACCAACGATCTAGGTGCCGATAGCTTGGACACCGTAGAATTAATTATGGAATTTGAAAAAGAATTTAATATTTCTATTCCAGATGAGCAGGCTGAAACCATCACTACTGTTGGTCAGGCTGTTTCTTACTTAGAAGGAAACGCTAAGTAATTTCATCCTTTAATTTTCACAGGCAAATCTTATGGAATTAAAAAGAGTCGTTGTTACCGGGTTGGGTGCGCTTACTCCGTTAGGCAAAACCCTTGCTGAATATTGGCAAAATCTGGAAAATGGCGTTAGCGGCTGCGATTTTATTCAGCAGTTTGATGTCTCCAAATTTAAAACCCGATTTGCCTGTGAGGTTAAAGACTTTGATCCCACATTATACCTCGATAAAAAAGAAGCCCGTAAACTCGACAGGTATTGTCAGTTTGCCCTCATAGCCAGCGACGAAGCTGTAAAAGATTCCGGAATCACTGCCGAAAATACCAACCCCGACAGAGTAGGGGTAATTTTTGCCAGTGGGATTGGAGGTTTAATCACCTTCCAGGAAGAGGTAATCAATTTCGCTTCGGGTGATGGTACACCTCGTTTCAATCCTTTCTTCATTCCCAAAATGATCCTCGATATTGCCGCAGGTCAAATTTCCATGCGACATGGTTTCAGAGGTCCAAATTATGCAGTGGTCAGCGCCTGCGCTTCCTCAACCAATGCCATCATTGATGCTTTCGACACCATTCGTTTGGGTAAGGCAGATGTAATCGTTACCGGTGGAAGTGAAGCGGTTATCAGTGCTGCCGGACTGGGAGGTTTTAATGCCATGAAAGCTCTAAGCGAAAGAAACGATGACCCTAAAACAGCCAGCCGTCCTTTCGATAAAGACCGAGATGGCTTTGTTATGGGAGAAGGTTCCGGCGCTTTGATTTTGGAGAGCCTTGACCATGCTTTGGCAAGAGGAGCAAAAATCTATTGCGAAATTGCCGGTGGTGGCGCTACAGCAGATGCTCATCATATTACAGCTCCACATCCTGAAGGACTAGGCGCCAACAATGTAATGAAAGCTGCTTTGCAAGATGCCAAGATGAAGCCAGAACAAATCGATTACATCAACGTTCACGGAACCTCTACACCTTTGGGAGACATCGCCGAAACCAAAGCCATACTTAATGTATTTGGTGATCATGCCTACAACCTCAACATCAGTTCAACCAAAAGCATGACAGGTCATTGCTTGGGTGCTGCAGGTGCACTTGAAGCACTCGCTTGTATCCTTGCGGTTACCAAAGATGTGGTACCACCTACCATCAACCATTTTACAGACGATCCTGAGCTTGATCCGAAACTTAACTTCACTTTCGAAAAACCCCAATACAAAACGGTAAATGCTGCCCTTAGCAACACGTTTGGTTTTGGCGGACACAATGCTTCTGTCATTGTGAAAAAATATGTTTCCTGATTTTCTCTTTTCGTTACAACAGTATTTGTCATCAACTAACAAGTAAATGGCTTTAGTATCTATTTGTTTCAAATGATTTACTTTCGGAGAACATTTAGCCTATGTTGAATTTTATCAAAGCCCGTTTTCTTGACAAATCACATGTTGCTTTTAAAATCCAACTCAAAAATGTATTGGGCTTTTCCCCCAGCAACCTCAGCCTTTACCAAATGGCGCTGAGCCATCGTTCCATTAGGGAAGGTTCAGATGAAAACAATGAACGCCTGGAATTTCTTGGAGATGCTGTGTTGAGTTCTGTTGTTGCCCATCATCTGTTTAAAAAATATCCCTACAAAGGCGAAGGCTTTCTTACAGAAATGAGAAGCAAAATGGTAAACCGCCAAAAGCTGAATGAAATTGCCCTGAAAATGGGGATTAAAAAACTGACTTTCTACAATAAATTCGATAATGGCCTCAAAGGCTCTCAGATTTTTGGCAATACCTTGGAAGCCCTTGTGGGTGCGGTCTATCTTGATAAAGGCTACACACGAACAGTCAAGTGGGTTGAAAAATACATCATTCTGCCACACTTGTTTGTGGAAGACCTAGAAAGTATTGATATCAACATCAAAAACAAATTATTAGGCTGGGCAAACAAAAATGGTAAAACAGTTGAGTTCGTTACCCTTGATGAAAAAATGGAAAATGGAAGACGCTTGTTTACCATTGCCTCAACGGTAGACGGACAAATTGTTGCTCAGGCAAAAGGGTTCAACAAAAAAGATGCAGGCAATATGGCAGCAAAGCTTGCTGTTGACAAATTGGGTTTGTAAAGCATTGTGTACTTTTGAAAAAAAATAAAATGACTTTTGGAATACTGGGAAGCGGTAGTTGGGGAACAGCCATAGCAAAAATCCTGACCGATAACGGACAATCCATTTACTGGTGGAACCGAAGCGAGGCGGCAATTGCGCAATTCAAAGCACGAGCGCACAACCCGCATTATCTTTCGTCTGCCAAATTCGATATGGCTAAAATTACGCTCACTTCAGATGCATTGAAAGTTATAGCTGAAGCAGATGTTATTGTAGTCGCAGTGCCTTCGGCATATATTGCTGATTTGTTTTTAGCCTTTCCTAAAGATATTTTCCACAATAAAAAAATATTGTCTGCTGTAAAGGGCATACTTCCCGATCAAAATCTGTTGTTGAATGATTTCTTACAATCCACCTTCGGATTTTCTTTAGAGAATTATTTTGCGGTTCTTGGTCCTTGTCATGCCGAAGAAGTAGCAGCAGAAAAACTTTCTTACCTCACTTTTGCCGGGCAAGATGAGCATTTTACCGCTCAAATGGCAAGCTGCTTCAAAACACCTTACTTGAAAACTATTTTGAACAAAGACATCATTGGTGTTCAATATGCTGCTGTTTTGAAAAACATATATGCCGTAGGTGCCGGCATAGCTCATGGTTTGGATTATGGCGACAATTTTCTTAGTGTTTTAATCGCCAACAGTGCCGATGAAATGGCCGGCTTTTTACGCAAGGCAGGAATCATCAATGCTGAAGTCGGTTTTATAGAACACCATCACCCCGATTCCAACAGTCAAACCCACAACAACTATGCTGCTTCTGTTTACATGGGCGACTTGCTTGTTACCTGTTATTCCCTTTTCAGCAGAAATAGGGGTTTTGGCAATATGATTGGCAAGGGCTATAGTGTTAAAGCAGCTCAATTGGAGATGAACATGGTTGCTGAAGGGTACAATGCCAGTCGATGCATGTATTCCATCAACCAAAAATTTAAAGCTGAAATGCCCATCGCTGAAGCTGTTTACCAAATTTTATGGAACAACATTCCTCCTGCTATAGCTTTTGAAGCGCTCGAAGCTGAATTGATTTGAAAACAATACATCAATCCTGAAAA
>CANHMN010000162.1 GCA_947461645.1 Chitinophagaceae bacterium
AGCACAGATCCCAATGTTACTTATGTTTTGATGGAAGTTAAGACCGAGACAGACTATGCGCTGCATCATATTCAAAAAGTAGTTGGTTTTTTTGCAGCCATGCGTTCCTTTGCGGAGGAATTAAAAATTCAAAAACATAATGTCATTTACCTTACAATTGGAGATGCCGAAAATCTCCAGCGTATTGACGAAAACTGTTTGTCACTTATTCGTAAACAGGGATTTCAAAGATTTGAATATTTGCTGCCCGACGAATACAGAATGGACCAACATTTAAAGGAACTCGCTTCAAGTCTTAGTATACCCTTTAGTGTTTTTGACACAGAGCATTTTTTTTGTACAAGAACTGAATTGAAAGAAATGTTTGCCCAAAAGAAATCTTTTGTCATGGAACCCTTTTACCGCAGCATGAGAAAAAAGCATGCTGTGTTGGTAAATGAAAACGGTGAGCCTCATTTGGGTAAATGGAATTTTGATGAAGACAACAGAGAAAAATTACCCAAGAACCATAAAGTCATCAAACCCCATTTGTTTTCGAATTCACTTCATGATATTGAAAAGGAAATTATTGCTGCAGGTATTAAAACCATTGGAACAGTTGATAGCGAAAATTTTATTTGGCCGGTTAACAGACAGCAATCTCTTGATCTGCTTCATTTTTTTACAAATCATTGTTTACAACATTTTGGTTCCTTTCAGGATGCCATGGTGCAAAAAGAATGGTCAATTTATCATTCCCGACTATCCTTTTCATTAAACCTTAAAATGATCTCTCCGAAGGAGGTTATTGACAGCGCCATTGATTTTTACCAACAGCATCCTGAGCTCGTTGAGTACCATCAGTTGGAAGGCTTTGTTAGACAAATACTAGGCTGGCGCGAATACATGCGAGGCATATATTGGGCGAAAATGCCCGAATATGCCCAACTCAATTATTTTTCGCACAAGGCGGATTTGCCAAAATGGTTTTGGGATGGTAATACCAAAATGAATTGTCTTAAAAATGCCATTGATCAATCGCTTGAGCATGCATACGCACATCACATTCAACGTCTCATGATTACAGGGAACTTTCTGCTTTTGGCAGGAGTACATCCTGATGAAGTTGACAAGTGGTATCTGGGTATTTATATTGATGCTTTGGAATGGGTTGAAATCACCAATACAAGAGGCATGAGTCAATTTGCTGATGGCGGTATCGTTGGCACAAAACCCTACGTAAGCTCTGCTGCCTACATCAACAAAATGAGCAATTATTGCAGCAGTTGCCACTACGACCACAAGAAAAAAACGGGTGAATGTGCATGTCCATTCAATAGTTTGTACTGGCATTTTTACGATAGAAATGAGCATCTGCTTGCAAAAAATCCGCGTATAGGTATGGCTTACAATACCTTAAGAAAAATGAATCCTGATGTAAAAAAAGAACTGATTGGTCAGGCAGAACATTACCTGAAAAATATTAATGAGTTATAAATGAAAAAGGCAATTGTTTGGTTTACAAAGGATTTAAGGGTGCACGATAATGCTGTCTTGAATGAGGCTATTCATTATTTTGATGAGGTATTTCCGATTTATTGTTTAGAAGAAGCTCATTTTGGAAATACGCCATACGGATTTCAAAAAACAGGAAAATTCAGAAAAAGGTTTCTAAAGGAATCTTTATTGAATTTGAATGAAAATCTAAAGGCGCTAGGTTCGGGTTTGGTTTTTTTAAAGGGTAAACCCGAAATGGCAATAAAGGAATTCGCTTCTAAACACAAGGTGGAGAAAGTTTTTGCCATGCTTCAAATCGCTCCTGAAGAAAGAGCTGTGCAACAAAGCGTTAAGGCGGTACTACAATCTATAGATTGCAAATTTGAAGCCATTCCCAATCAGGCATTGTTTTGGGCAAAAGATTTGCCTTTTTCGATTTCCCAGGCACCGGATGTCTTTACCACTTTTAGAAACAAAGCTGAATCTAAATCTGCTGTAAAGGCTGTTTTAAATACTCCTGAAAGGATTAATACACCCGCGATTGAAGAACTTTCTGCAGCTTGGAATTTTCCAGAGCACAATGAGGATGATTTTCCTACAGACAGCAGAGCTGTACTTTGTTTCAAAGGTGGGGAGACGGAAGCACTCAAAAGACTTTCGTATTATGTAGAAGGTTCAAATGCTATAGTAACGTATAAGAACACACGCAATCAAATGATAGGAGAGCGTTACTCCACTAAATTTTCGCCATGGTTGGCAATGGGTTGTTTATCGCCCAGGCAGGTGTATCATCAAATCAAAAAATTCGAAAAGGAACACGTAGCCAATGAATCAACTTATTGGGTAATTTTTGAATTGCTTTGGCGAGAATATTTTATGGTGATGATGCAAAAGTATCCCTATCAGTTTTTTGTATACGAGGGATTGTCAAGCCCAACGGCAAACAAGCCTAAGTTTAATAGCGCCCTTTTTCAAAAATGGATAGACGGAAAAACAGGAAAAGATTTTATTGATGCCAATATGGTTGAATTGAAGCAAACGGGGTTCATGAGCAATCGTGGCAGGCAAAATGTTGCCAGTTATTTGTGTCATGATTTAAACATAGACTGGCGGTACGGAGCAGCTTATTTTGAGGAACAGCTTATTGACTATGATGTATCGAGCAATTGGTGCAACTGGGCCTATATTGCTGGCGTTGGAAACAATCCAAGAGGAAAAAGTGTTTTTAACATAGAAAAACAGGCGAATGATTACGACCGCGATAAGTCTTACAGAAAATTATGGCTGACGAATATTTGAGAGAATTTAAACATACAGTAGAATGACAACTATCTTGGAAGTAAGTTCCACAAAAAAAAATCAAAGAGCAACTACAATATTTTCGATTGTAGAAAAGGACAGAATTATACAAATGGCTTGGGAGGATCGTACGCCATTTGAGGCCATCGAATTTCAGTTTGGATTGAAAGAAAAGGAGGTTATCCTTTTTATGAGAGAAAATTCCCTTCCGTCAAGTTTTAAAATGTGGCGAAAACGAATGAAATCCCGAAAGACGAAACATGCTGCTTTGAGAGCCAACTCCGTAAATAGATTCAAGTGTACCCGTCAAAAGGAAAGTGGAAATAAAATATCTAAAAGGTAATTTACCAATCGCAAATCCTTGGGTTATTCACCGGTTTCTTTTCAAAAACATCCGAATAGACATTGTTTATTTGAAGTAATGGCTTAGCTTAGAAAGCCAAAACAACTTCTTATGAATCGTTTATTTTCTACTGCCTGTATTTTTGTATTCATTCTCCTAACTTCAACAAAGGGTTTATCTCAATCCTCAAAAGTATGGGTAACCATTTCCAATAACAATAATGTTCCGATTTCGTCTAACAACCGACAATTAATCTCGGGTGATTCCATATTCAATCAATACATTAACTCGCTTGGTATTTTTTCTTGTACTAAAGCTTTACCATCTTCCAGAAACATCAAACTTCAAATGGTATATGAGCTTAGTGCAACTGCCGATCAAGACGAGCTTGAATTTGCCCTGACCAACTATGTAAATGCAGTTTCAGGTGTTCTGCCTGCACCAGTATATGATACCCTGCATACTCCTAATGACTATACAATTGTTTCAGGAATCAATAATTATGCGCTTGACCTGATTAATGCCCAGCAGGCATGGGATATTACGAAGGGAGACTCCAATGTGGTAGTTGCTGTATGTGATCAATCTTATAGCCCTAACCACTCCGAGCTTATTGGTAAATATGCTTCCATCAATGCGGGTACATCTACAACAACGCATGGAAATGCTGTTGCCATTGTTGCTGCTGGCAATACCAACAACAATAACGGACTAAGTTCGATAGGCTATAACTGTAAGCTTGGTCTTTATTTGATGAATTACAATGAAATGCTAAATGCTGCATATGCCGGTAGAAAAGTTATTAATTTAAGCTGGACCTCAGGCTGTTCCTTTAATTATTACGCGCAATTAGCTGTTGACGAAGCCTATGCAACCGGTGCATTTATTGTTGCCTCCGCAGGTAATGGTACTACTTGCGGCAATCCCTCTAGTTATGTGTATCCAGCTGCTTATAATAATGTGTTTGCAATTACAAGTATTGGCGCTAATGACAACCACATGAGAATACCGAATGATACAACTACAACTCACCAGCATAATGATAAAGTTGATTTGAGTGCACCTGGTTACAATGTTGCAGTTAATCC
>CANHMN010000163.1 GCA_947461645.1 Chitinophagaceae bacterium
AAATGATTGACCTCTTTGACGCTATTTTCTACAATTATTGCTTTATACATAGCTTAGTTGGGTTATCCTATTGTTATCAACATTGAAAATCAGAACATTGCAAAAAACAACATATTTGCCTTTTATTTTAGATGAATTAATACTCGTGACAATTATTTGTTTTTTCGTGTGTAAAACAAAATAGTTGTCTAGCCTATGCATGCACATCTGAATAGGTCCATTAAAAAAAGACCATTATTGCCATTGCAACAATCAGTTGGATTGGATAATAAAATGTAGGAGTTTCTAAAACTACAGGATTGATGTAAAAACCAACCCGGAAGGATTCTCAAATATAGAGAAATTAGTATTATTTTGCCGTATAAATCTAGAATATGAAATCAATCAATCTTAAAAATCTGTTACCTCATGTTATAGCCGTTGGAATTTTCCTGTTGGTGACGGTAATATTTTGCAAATCCGGCCTGGAATCTGGCATAGTGCTCAAACAAAGTGATATGAGCAGTGCCTATGGTATGAGTCATCAACTATCAGAATATAAAAAAGTTCATGGACACCTACCCCTTTGGTGTACCAACATGTTCAGTGGTATGCCCGCTTATCAAATTTTGATGGAAGGAGATTACAACCCTCTTCAAATCGTAGATACCATTTTTCAAATGGGCCTTCCTCAACCCTTGAATTTCTTTTTTCTCGCCTGCATCAGCTTTTATTTCCTTTGTATCTGTCTTGGCGTAAGACCCTACGCTGCAATAATCGGTTCACTTGGATTCGCTTTTTGCAGTTACAATCCCATAATCATTTCTGTTGGTCACGTTACAAAAATGCTCGCATTGGCCTATGCTCCGGCGGTCATCGGCGCAATCGTTTTGGTTTTCAACAAAAAGTATTTGAGCGGTTTCGTTCTTACTACTCTTCTTGCAGCTTTACAACTGAATCAGAACCACCCCCAAATAAGCTATTACCTTTTTTTAATCCTTGCTTTTATGTCGGTTGCATTTGTAATAAGAATGATAACCCAAAAAGAATTAGGCCATATTGCTAAGAGCTTTTCGCTTCTTATAATTGCTGGTTTAATTGCACTTGGGTCAAATGCACTGATATTAATGACCACACTTGATTACACAAAAGAGTCCAAAAGAGGCGGTCAACTTGTGCTCAATAATAAGGATCAGCAAAAAGACATTATAAACGGGAACAAAACAACCGGACTAAGCAAGGATTATGCATTTATGTGGAGTTATGGCAAAGCAGAAACCTGGAGCTTAATGTTCCCGGGAGTATTGGGTTATGGTTCACACCAAGCTCAAAGGGACGGTGATTATACTGTATTTCCTAAAATAAAAGACAACGGTCCTTTGGTGACCTACATGAATGAATCTGCTCCACAACTTCCAGCCGAGCAGATTGCTTCCCAACTCAATGGTACTTTATATTGGGGCAAACAACCTTTCACAGAAGGACCAGTTTATTTAGGCGCTGTAATTTGTATGCTGTTTGTGTTGGGAATGTTTATGCTCGACAACAAACACAAATGGTGGATTGCTGCCGTTTGCCTTTTTGCCATTATGCTTGCCTGGGGTGACAATTTTCCTTCGTTCAACTATTTTATTTTTGATCACTTTCCGCTTTACAACAAATTCAGGGTACCTACAATGACACTGGTAATACCCCAATTGTTGTTCCCATTAATGGCGGCTTTGGTATTGGATAAATTGATGGCCACCGAACAGGAATTTTCATGGAAACCCTTCAAACATGCTGCAATGACTTTAGGGGCTGTTTTTGCATTGGTGGGGTTGTTTTATTTTTCAAGCGATTTTGGAAATGAGAATACCGAAAGAACATCCGCATTCAACAATATTGTAAAGACCGGTGGAGCAGATGCTCAGGCAAAAATCAGCGAACTTGACAACAAGTTTAAGCCGCAAATAGACAACAGGATTTACGAAGGAATGATTGGCAATTTCAGCAATGATCCATCTTTAACTGACCCCCTAAAAGCATCAAGAGAGTTTTTAAATGCTTTAAGAAAAGAAAGGGCTTCTTTGCTGATGGATGATATCTTGAAAGCATTATTGTTATCCTCTGTTTGCTTCTTGCTGATTTATTTCTACCTCCGTAAAAAAATGAATGCCATCTTGCTTGTTGCAGGAATTGGCTTGGTTTCAACTGCTGATTTGTTTTCATTCGGCAAAAATTACCTTGACAAAAACAGCTACGAGACCAAAGAAGATTTTGAAGCGAATGAATTTCCTTTGAGCGATGCTGACAGAAGAATATTGGCAGATCCTGATCCCAACTTCAGGGTATTCAATACTTCTGGAATGGACGAGTCGCATACCTCCTATTATCACAAATCAATTGGTGGGTACCACCCTGCCAAACTTGGCATTTACGACGATTTGATTGCCTACCAATTCAAAGGCAATATGAACTTCAACGTGATCAACATGCTGAACACAAAGTATTTTCTGGTGCAACAAGGCGAACAAAAAATGGCTCAACAAAACCCTCAAGCCCTAGGTAATGCCTGGCTAGTGAAGGGCATTCAATTTGTTAAAGATCCTTCAGAAGAAATGTTGGCTCTTACCAATTTCAATCCCAAGGATACAGCAATAGTTGAGGCTTCTTTTAAAGCTAAAGTTGGCACATATGAAACACCAGACAGCACAGACTACATTAAACAAATCAAGTTTGATAACGATGCCATCACCTATGAATCCAGCACCAAAGGAAGCCGAATTGCTGTATTCAGTGAAGTTTACTACAAAGACTGGTATGCTTATATTGACAACAAGCCGGTAGAATTTTTTAAAACTAATTATGTATTGCGAGGGATAAATATTCCAGCAGGTAAGCACCAAATTGACTTTAAGTTTGAACCGCCTGTGTATAAAACCGGAAGAAATATATCAACAGCAGCTTCATGGACTATTGTGCTCTTGCTGCTTTCACTTCTGATGAAATCATTTATTCCCAAAAAAGATAAAAACGTGGCGGAGGCTTAATGAACCAGCAAAGCAATTTTTCAGTAGCTCCGGACCTATCCATCATCTTTGTGAATTACAACACAAAAGAGTTGCTTTGCAATTGTATAAAATCGATACTTAGCGAATCTGAAGGTTTCAGCTATGAAATAATAGTAGTCGATAATCACTCTAGCGAGCAAGCGAAAGAGGAAATAGTTGGCATGCATAACTGCATAACCTGGATTGATATGGGCTACAATGCTGGATTTGCAAGAGCCAACAATGCCGCTATTAGAAAAGCCAAAGGAAGTAATCTATTGTTGCTGAATACGGATACACTTATAAAAGACAATGCCATAGGAAAAGCACTTCAATTGTTTGAGAATGATTTGGATTATGCAGCCTGTGGTGTTCAGCTGTTGAATACAGATAACAGTTTGCAAATTTCAGGAGCCCACACCGTTACAGGAGGCCTCAACACACTATTGAGTCTTCCTTACCTGGGCGATTGGGTGAGAAGTATTGGTAAAATTATTGGAAAGAAACCACCTAGTATTGAAAGTGTTGAATATAAGACAGATGTTGATTGGATTGTAGGTGCATTCATCATGACCAGAAAATCTGCAGTTGAAAAAGCTGGACTGCTTGATGAGGATTTCTTTATGTACTCAGAAGAAATCGAATGGTGTTCAAGGCTTAAAAAAGAAGGAAAACTTTGTCTTTACGGAGAACCTAAAGTAATACATTTTGGCGGCGGCTCCAGTAAGTCATTTTACAGCACAAACAATTGGAACAACGGAAAGATCCTATGGAATAAAAAAGGATTGCAAATCATGCTAAGCAATCTGTTGCGATCGCGAAAAGAATTTGGATTATTATGGTTGATCATAATCGATTTATTTTATTGTTTGGAAATTCCTTTTTTTATTACTGGACTGATGCTTGACCATATTTTCAATTTCAAAAAAAGAAAATTCTTGTTTGAACATTTTCGGGGTTATACCATCAATATACTAAAATTACAGGCCTACCTTCCCAG
The DNA here is from genome assembly GCA_947461645.1 of Chitinophagaceae bacterium. Taxonomy (GTDB): domain Bacteria; phylum Bacteroidota; class Bacteroidia; order Chitinophagales; family Chitinophagaceae; genus Ferruginibacter. The sequence continues at coordinate 4,012 of CANHMN010000163.1, forward strand.
AATGATTTTCAATAAACCCTACTTTTACAAAGTAAAATAACCATGGAATTATCAATCGTCATCATCAACTACAATACATTCGAGCTTACCTGCAAGTGTATTAAATCTATCCGGGAAAAGCTATTGGATGTTGATTATGAAATTGTATTGGTAGACAATGCCTCTGTGGAAAAAGACGCCAACGAATTCAAAAC
>CANHMN010000164.1 GCA_947461645.1 Chitinophagaceae bacterium
CAAATCCATTTGTGTCAACACAGGACCGCCACCACCACCTGTGGTCAAAATGATATCATCAAACAAAAAAGTAAAATTATCACTACCATCACCCATTGTTCCATTGTCAAATATCAAAATGAGTTTCTGGTATTGATTGGTTGTACTGATGGCAGAAAAATTGAAACTTATTTCATCCCAAGCGTTTGCAACAGTTGTGCTCACTTCTCTTTCGAAAAAGATACCGGGATTGCTGTTGTTTTCCACTTTGAGCAAAACCCTTACACCAGCCCTCGGAGCAAATACTTTCATTTTGAAAGTTTTGTTCACTGAAAAATCAATCGGTGAAGAAAGTGCGATGAAACTACCTCCATAGGTTTGCCCCGAGAATTTAATCATTTTAGCAACCTGAGCGCTGGTATTGATACCAACAGGCTGACTATTAGGAATCACTGAAACAGTTCCTCCTGCAAAATCTGTAAAGACATAGTTAGCCGGCGCCTGTTCGAAATCGAGAGGTAATACTATTTGCGAAATAGCATTCAAAGCAATAAGAGCAAGGCTAAAGCAGAAAATTATTTTTTTCATTTGAATTGTTTTTGAAAATAGAGTTGTGTTATCAGTCGATATTTTTATTGTTCGATTATTTTATAAACCTTCACGTAATCCACTTCCATAGCTGTTGGAAAAATATTGTCATCAACACCCTGAGCGCCACCCCAGTTTCCTCCAATAGCCACATTCAAAATCATGTAAAATTTTTTATTGAATGGCCATGAAGCGAATCCGTTGTTTTCATTGATGAATTCGAAGTACTGTTCGTCATCCACAAAACCTTTAATGGAGTATGGTGTCCAATCCACTCTGTACAAATGAAAATCAGTTGTTGCGCCTGTAATGACTTTGGTAGATGTTTTCTGATTACCACGAGAATGGTTATACGCCGAGCAATGCACACTGCAATGAACCTTGTTTAAGTCAAAGCCAACATGCTCTAAAATGTCTATCTCACCAGAAGCAGGCCAAATACCGTAAGAATTATCACTTGACAACATCCAAATTGCTGGCCACGTACCCTTGCCTTTAGGCAATTTGGCTCTTACCTCAAACCTTCCATATTGAAAATCGCCTTTGCCTTTGGTGATTAGTCTTGATGAAGTGTATTGTCTTCCCTGATAGTTCTCTTTCTTTGCCTGAATAACAAGATTACCGTTAACCACGCCGGCATTTTCGCCGCTTGTATAGTACTGCAACTCATTGTTGCCCCAACCACTGCCGCCAACATCATAAGACCATTTTGCAGGATCAGGAATACCGCTTGTATTGAAATCATCCTGCCAGAATGGTGTAGACTCGAATGTCCAGCCCAAATCGGCTACAGGGGCGGTAGGTGTAACCACCGGAATAACTTTTTTGTCTGTACAGCCATTGATCAAGATAATGATGGAGGCTGTTGCTAAAAACTTGTTGAAATTTATCATGACAATAGTAGATTATGTGTTTGTGTTGTTAATGAATTACTGACGTACAAATTTGAATTGAAATACTGTTCCTGAACCGCTTCCCGCACGCAACAACATTCTGGTGGGTGTGATTTCTATGATTCTGTATATATTATCTGTAGGAATATCCGTAGTTCCGATAAAATTCAGCGGAGGAGCTCCTGGAAGTGTTATCGTGGCAAGTCCTTCATAACCACCGGTTACAGGTCCAAAGGTAAAGTTGGCATTAAAAGAACGGTCATCACCACAGTTGTAATTGGGTGCAATATTTCCTCCATTGAAAGTGGAACCGTTGGCATTGTAATTTAAAGTGTTACCTGCTGAAAAAGTATAAACATCATCAACCTGGCAATTGGGTTCCAATGGTCCGCCACCATAATATTCAGAAGGATTTCCCTCTGTACCAACCACTATGGCATTTGCTCCTGTTGAAGCATCGAGCTTCCAACTTCGGCTACTGCCTCCCGTTAGTATGTCTTTGATATCATTAATGGTAAGATCTGCTCTTTTTTTGAGTTTCACCTCAATTATCTTTCCACCTGAATTTTGCAAAGTTGCTCTAAGCACCAAGTTATTGAATGCATAGCTTCTTACTTCATACAAATTATTCTCTACAGGATTCGTAGAACCAAGGAATGGCGTTCCTAAGCCTGCCTCCATCTCGCCTAAAATAATTTTAGGCAGTTGTCCTGCTCTTGAAACTACCTTATAGGTAGTAGCATTAGGCAATGGATTTACACAAGTGGAAGAAACATTGCTGTATGTCTGACCATTGGATTCGTAATTGAAATTACCGTTGGCATTGAATTTGAAAATATCGTCAGCTTGACAATCAGCAGCAGCGGCAATAGAAAAAACACTTGTCCCATCCGGATAAAGAATGGTTATGGCATCATTGTCCGTGCTCCATGTCCATTCGGCGAAGGAACAATTGGTTAACGCATTGAAAAAATCATTTTCACAGGCATCTCTTACACTTATTACTTTGGTAATGGAATTGTTACCATAAGTTCCCACTGAGGTAAGGGTTACATTGTAAGTGCCACCTGCTTTATATTCGTGAACGGGATCTGTTTCTGCAGAGAAAGTGGAGTTGTCTCCAAAGTTCCATTGATACATGAAAGCGCCAACGCTGTTGTTACTGAAGGCTACGTTGCATGGATATGGTAAGGTATCACTTGCAGGCAATTGCTGAAAGGAAAACCCTGCAGTAGATTCTGTACCGATCAATTCTATTTCGTTTTTCTTACAGCTGGTAATTGACAAGGCAAAAGCAGTCAGTAACAACGCGGCAAGATTTAAGTATAATTTCATATTCTTTGATTTAAAAAGGTTGTAAAACATCTAAAAGCTCTTGAATTAATAACCGGTATTTTGAGTGAGGTTACGGTTTTTGTCAATTTCCTCCTGTGGTATTGGCATGTATCGATGTTTTTCCTGTATGTTGGATTTACCGGCTGCACGCATCACATCAATAAAATAATTGGTGTTAGGGTGACGCAACAAATCAAACCATCTGTGCATTTCAAAAGCGAATTCATGTCTTCTTTCATTGTAAATAGCCTCGAGGTATTGCGATTCGGAAAGTGAGGAAGAAAGCGGCGCTAAACCGGCTCTTGCTCTTACCTGATCGGCAAAAGGTTTTCCAACTGAGATACCCGCGGCCTCTGCATAAATCAACAATACTTCTGAATACCTCATGATAGGTACATTCAGAGCACATGTCCAGCCACCATTGTCACCAAGAGTATTTTCAATTGGCACGAAAAACTTTTTAACGTTTAAGCCCAATGGTGATCCCACAAGTTGTTCTGGATGAGTATATGTGTCGTAAGTGTCGCCAGGTATCCATAATGTACGCTGTCTGCGTTTATCCGTTATGGTACTGTAATCTGTTCCTGAATTTTCATAACTGTCAGCAAAATTCTTGGTTGGTACATTCCAACCATAGCCACGACTTTGAACAATATCCTGGAAGCGTGGCGCAAAGAAACAGTTTAGTTTGTGGCCTGCACCATAATCGCTCCACTGTCCTCCACCACTGCGGTACTGCACTTCAAACATGGATTCTTTACCATTTTCATTTTCCAGTTTGAAGTTATCCGCATAGTCTGACCATAAGTCATAACCGTAAAGCGATTTGTTATCTATCACTTGCTTCGCATATAATGCAGCGTTAGGCTTATCTTTCAAGGTTAGGTAAACAGCTGCAAGCAATCCTTTTGCTGCACCTGCAGAGGCGCGGCCTTTATTTTCTCCGGCATAAGTATCTGGAAGAAGTGTATCAGCCGCTTTCAAATCGTCGATAATCTGAGCATAAACAGCTTCCTTAGGAGACCTGGTAATGTTTGCAGCCTGTTCCACATCTATCACATTGGTATACAATGGTACATCGCCAAAAACACGAACGAGATGGTAGTAGTATAGTGCACGTAAATATTTTCCTTCACCTAGCGATCTTTTTCTAACTGCATCGCTCATAACGGGAACGGTTGGTGTTTTTTGCACAACCAGATTAGCCCTGAGAATTCCAAAGTAACATTGGGCCCACATCAATTTAAGAACTGGATTAAATGGGGTGACTGAAAAGTTGTCCAACTCAGCAGTTTCTGTTCCATCACCACCACCACCACCACCAAGGTCGGCGTCATCGCTCATA
>CANHMN010000165.1 GCA_947461645.1 Chitinophagaceae bacterium
AAATCCAAAGAGAAAATTAACCTACAAGCAAATAGCCGATAAATATAAAGTGAGTGAAATGACACTTTACAGAATAAAGAGCGGAGAGAATTGGGGCAAGGTGAAATAAGGAAGGCATAATTGAATTTACGAACTAGCCCACCATTTAAATGGTGGGCTAGTTCGTTTTTGGGATTTTTCTTTTCTAATATTAGTGCGGGAAGCTCGGCAAAACGCGCGGAGCGATCGGGTTTGCCTTGATTTTTCTTTGGTTACTTTCTTTGTATCAAGACAAAGAAAGTAACAATAACAATTCCACAGGGAAGGTATAGAAAGTGATGACTTATTGTTTCTATCTAAAATGTTTGTGCTGGTTTGTATTTGCTTGTCGGTAATATCACCAACAAAGGCAAGCAATTGTATTCGCCCCTCTCCCTTGGGAGAGGGGTTGGGGTGAGGCCCAAATATGCGCGCAGCTCGGCAAAACGCGCGGAGCGATCGGGTTTGCCTTGATTTTTCTTTGGTTCCTTTCTTTGTATCAAGACAAAGAAAGGAATGATAGTAATCCTACGGAAAGGTATTGGGTATGGTGTCTTTAATTTTATTTGTGCTAAAAATGGTGTGTTGGTTTGTGTTTGCTTGTCGGTAATAACACCAACAAAGGCAAGTGATTGTATTCGCCCCTCTCCCTTGGGAGAGGGGTTGGGGTGAGGCCAAAAGCAAATTCAATAAACAAAAATCATTTTGTAAAAAATACTGTTGTTTTTTTCACCTATTTTATTGCATTAAATACAATTACTATTCCGTTATTTCAACTTGATTAAGAACAATAGAAGAATCAATTTTGTTGGAAATAATTAATTAAACAAAACATATTGAATAGCATTTTTCTTTTTAGCAGAAAGAAACGATCCTTCACAACAAATGTTTTGTAAACAATCCTGCCGGATTCTATGCATAAGCTATCATTGAAATTCTTACTAACAATTTGTATATTTAATTTGTAACAACAATTTTAAAATGACATTTAGACAAATTTGCACAGTTCGTAACAATCAAATTGTTCTTACGCTTCCACCGAGTTTTGTAGAAAGGCAGAGTGTAACTGTAATTGTTGATGATCAGTTTGAAACAAAGGCTCAAAAATTATCAATGCTCAAAGAAGCTGTAAAAGACCCTTTGTTTTTGGAAGACATTGAGGAAGTTCAAAAAGATTTTAACTCCATTGACCACGAAAGTTTATGAACATAAGAAAGTGGAGTATACAACGCGCCAATCTTGATCCTGTAATTGGTGCTGAGCAAGGAAAATCCAGACCAGTTCTTGTTATTAGTGAAGACACCATCAATGAACTTTTGAACACGGTGAATGTCATTCCAATTACATCACGAAAACCTGGCAGGAAAGTTTATCCCAATGAAACTTTAATTACAGCCAACAACTTTGGGCTTGAAAAGGAATCTATTCTCCTTTGTCATCAAATCAGAACGCTAGACAAGCAAAGGCTATCTGTTGAATACGGTCATATTGCATCTATTTCTGTTCAGGCAGAAACTTTAGAGGCCTTGTCCTTTCAATTGGGAATTGATAGAAATTAAAGTGTCAATTATCAGCCAAGCATTTAAACGGCGAGCTCTTTTGTTTTAGGCTTATACCTTTTTCTAAGTTATGCGTATAGCTCGGCAAAATGCGCGGAGCGATCGGGTTTGCCTTGATTTTTCTTTGGTTCCTTTCTTTGTATCAAGACAAAGAAAGGAATGATTCTATTTTCTCGGGAAAGTTATTTGGAGTAACGTAATCAATTTCCCCTCTCCCTTGGGAGAGGGGTTGGGGTGAGGTCAAGATATGCGTATAGCTCGGCAAAACGCGCGGAGCGATTGGGTTTGCCTTGATTTTTCTTTGGTTCCTTTCTTTGTATCAAGACAAAGAAAGGAACAATAACAATTCCACAGGGAAGGTATAGAAAGTGATGACTTATTGTTTCTATCTAAAATGTTTGGGCTGGTTTGTATCTGCTTGTTGGTGATCACACCAACAAAGGCAAGCAATTGTATTCGCCCCTCCCTCGGAAGAGTTGTCGGGATGAGGCAAAAAAATGGCCCGTGATAGACATCACAGGCCGTTATTACCTCTGAAACCACAAGAAAATCATCTCACCACAATGGTGAATATCTTATAAGGCATACTTTGTACATAACATACAATTATGCGCACAACAATATCGCTTTGTTTGGGGGTTGGGTTCTTTGGGGGAGTGCAAAAATAGCAATCTGGCCGAAACCTCATAGCTTTTCGGCAATTATTTTATTGACAGCAACCAAGGATACTAGCCAAATTACCTGAGGTTAGCTGATAAATCTGCTATTATATGGGTTTCACCTTACTATTTTATTGTTCATTTGTTCCTTTCAAAAGCATCCTAAACTAATAAGCGTTAGTTTTGTAAATTCATAGCAGCAAGCTTTTCATGGCAAGAATTATTTCCACCAAAAACACTTCCAAAAAGGATGTGATTATAAAAAAAGCGGCCTTTTTGTTTACCAAGAAGGGTTTTGCCTCTACTTCCATGAGGGAACTTGCCGACCATATTGGGGTGGAAGCCTCTAGTCTTTACAATCACATCGGTTCCAAAAACGAATTGCTGCAAACGATCTGCTTCAAAGTGGCCAATGATTTTACCACCCAGCTCAATCAAATTGCTGATACAGATTTGAGTTTCACCCAAAAATGGGAGCAGATTATTCGTTTTCACATCAGTATGATGTTGAATCATTACGAAGAGGTTTTTGTTGCCAATCACGAATGGAAACAACTTGAAGATCCTTTTCTCAGCAATTTTTTACAACAGAGAAAATTATACGAAAGCCGGCTTGTTGAATGGATAAATGCCGGTATTCAAAAAAAAGAATTCAGAAATATTGATCCTCACGTTGCCGTCCTTACTATTTTGTCGGCTGTGCGTGGTTTGGAATTTTGGCATCGGCATAAAAAAAACATCAACATCAAAAAATTAGAATCAGCAATGCTCGATCACCTGTTGTTCGGGCTGATAAAAAAATAACCATGGCACAGCTTTTTCACACGCTAACCGTAAAAAAAATTGTCAGAGAAACTGCAGATTGCGTTTCGCTCACTTTTGACATTCCTTCTGCATTGAAAAACGAGTTCGAATACAAAGAAGGACAAAACATTGTCATCAAGCATTTTCATCAAGGGGAAGAAATCCGCAGATCTTATTCCATTTGCAATGCTCCGCACGAGCAAGAACTGAAAGTTGCCGTAAAAAAAATTCAGGATGGCGTGTTTTCTACTTTTGCCAATAATCAACTCAAAGCAAACGAGACACTTGAAATAATGTCGCCATCCGGAAAATTCAATGCGCATCTTTCCGCGAAACCCCTTCCTAATTACCTTGCTATTGCTGCAGGTAGTGGAATAACGCCTGTAATCAGCATCATCAAACATACACTTCATTCGCAACCCAACAGCAGATTTACCTTGTTGTATGGCAACCAAAACAGGTCGTCGGTTATCTTTTTCGAAGAACTTGAAGGGTTGAAAAATCAATATATAGACAGGCTAACCATCATCAATATATTAAGCAGGGAAAAAACAGATGCAGAAGTATTGCACGGCAGAATTGATGCTGCGAAATTGGCTTCATTGCAAAAGATCATTTCCTTTGGCAGTTTCGATGCTGCCTATCTGTGCGGTCCCGAAACCATGATTTTCGATACCGCTGCATTCCTTGAAAGCAACGGCCTGGAAAAAAAGAACATCCATTTTGAGTTGTTCACCAGTGCTGCCGCCATAAAAAAGACGGTTTCCATTAATACAACAGAAATTGACCAGGGCCCCAAAAGCAACATAACCGTAAGACTTGATGGCAGAAGCTTCGATTTTGATTTGTCCTTTAACGGTCAGAATTTATTAGATGCGGCTCTCCAACAAGGCGCTGATCTTCCGTATGCTTGCAAAGGTGGTGTTTGTTGCACCTGCAGAGCGAAATTGCTTGAAGGTACTGTTAGAATGGATGTAAATTATGCGCTGGAGCCCGAAGAAGTTGAACAGGGGTTCATCCTTACCTGTCAGTCGCATCCCACATCATCTAAAGTGGTGGTAGATTTTGATGAAAAATAGGCCGAA
>CANHMN010000166.1 GCA_947461645.1 Chitinophagaceae bacterium
ATAATCAATCCCTTTAGCTTATCTAGCTTTCCGGATCTCTTCAAGCTCCAAAACATTCTGTCTATGCTATAAAGGTATTCTTCGGTATCTTCCAGAAATAAAATTTTACCATCTGTATTCAATTCGCTTGAAGTGCCGCACAAGGACTCTATGATTTTCAGATTTCCTCCAACAAGCTCACCGTTAGCCATACCTGTTTTATTTAAAGGATGAGTTTGAGTCAGGTATTGCAACGGAATTCCTATTAAGGCTTGGTTGATTGACTCCAAAGATTCTATCTGCGAAGGTTCTGCCTGTGACCAGTCTTTCGGAAAGCTATTGCACATTTTGGAATGGATGGTGGCTGTTTTAAAATTGGTATGGATATGGTTGTGTAAAATGGTCACGTCACTGAATCCAATTATCCATTTGGGATGTTTGATGAAGTGATCGAAATTTAATTTGTCAATTATTCTCACTAAACCATAACCACCTCTTGCACAGAAGATGGCTTTAACGGAATCATTGTCGAGCATACGTTGAAAATCTGCGCACCTCTCTTCATCAGATCCGCCGAAAGTGAAAAAACGTTTGCCGATGGTATCACCGATTAATGTTTTATATCCCCATGATTCCAATTTGATGACTGCTGATTGAATGGCTTCTGAATCAATATATCCTGCCGGCGAAGTGATTCCGATGGTATCACCCGGCTTAAGAAAGGGGGGGATTTTAAGGGAATGACCATCTGCATCAGCAAGTGGATTGGAATGCAGGACTGATTTCCCCCATGCGCCCGAACCTGCCAAAAAAGTGAGCGTTGTGCCGATAAAATGTTTGCGATCCATGCTATAGGATGATTTGTACTAAAATAATCAATTTTGGCGTGTATGTAGGTGTTAAGTTTGGGCATTGCCTTGGTTTGCGGTATTTTTGCCCCGATGAAAACACCAAAAAGATACTTGATTACGTCAGCGCTTCCTTATGCCAACGGACCAAAGCATATTGGTCATTTGGCGGGGGCTTACTTGCCAGCTGATATTTATGTAAGATACCTCAGGGCTCAAAAAAGAGATGTAGCTTTTGTATGCGGAAGCGATGAGCATGGAGCTGCCATTACTATTCAGGCCATCAAGGAAAAGACAACACCCAAAGCCATAGTTGACAAATACCATGCTTTACTGGAAAGCAACATGAAGGATTTGGGCATTTCATTTGATATTTATCATCGAACCTCATCCCCACTTCACCATGAAACGGCTCAAGAATTTTTTACTTTACTTTACAACCAAGGCGCGCTTGACCTAAAAGAATCTGAGCAATACTTTGACGAAGCTGCCAATACATTTTTAGCAGATCGATATATCACAGGTACTTGTCCCATTTGCAGCAGCGACAAAGCTTATGGCGACCAATGTGAAAAATGTGGGACTTCGTTGAGTCCGGAACAGTTGATTAATCCCAAAAGCACCTTAAGTGGCAATCCTCCTTCTAAGAAAAAAACAACCCATTGGTATCTTCCACTAGATAAACATGAAGATTTTTTACGCCAATGGATACTCGAAGAGCATCAGAACGACTGGAAAACAAATGTACTTGGGCAGTGTAAAAGCTGGATTGATGCAGGACTTCAGCCAAGAGCAGTAACCCGCGATTTGGAATGGGGTGTAAAAGTACCACTTGAAAATGCCGAGGGTAAAGTTCTGTATGTTTGGTTTGATGCTCCTATTGGTTACATCAGCGCTACCAAACAATGGGCAGCAGACAATCAAAAAGACTGGAAGCCTTATTGGTATGACAATGACACCAAGCTTGTTCATTTCATCGGAAAAGACAATATCGTTTTCCACTGCATCATTTTTCCTGCCATGCTAAAACTACACGGCAATATTTTGCCTGACAATGTTCCCAGCAATGAATTCATGAACCTGGAAGGCGATAAGATGAGTACCAGCAGAGGCTGGAGCATTGAAATGGATGAATACATCAACGATTTTGTGAAAAAAGATAATGGTGGCGATATGATGGTGGATGCCCTTCGTTACTACCTAACTGCAATTGCTCCTGAAACAAAAGACAGTGAATTTACTTGGAAAGGATTTCAAGATGCGCTGAACAGTGAGCTGGTTGCTATATTTGGCAACTTCATCAACAGAAGCTTTGTGTTGATGCACAAACTTTGCAATGGCAAGGTTCCACCCATACATTCAGAATTACTTGATGAAAAAGACAAAAAACTTATCATCGATATTCAAACTTCCAAAGAGACCATACAATCGCTTATAGAAAATTACAAATACAGGGATGCCCTTTTTGAGGTTATTGATTTGGCAAGAAAAGGCAACAAATACATGCAAGAAAAGGAACCCTGGATTGCTGCCAAACAAACAGATGAAAATGGTGTACCCACCAAAGAGGCGCAACAAAAAATTGACGCCACCATGCATTGTTGTTTGCAATTGAGTGCAAATCTGGCAATTCTCATCAATCCATTTTTACCCTTTACAGCCAAAAAAATGTGCCACATGATGAAGGTGGTTGATAAAATGCTGGAATGGGAAAATGCAGGCAAAATGAATTTACTCAGCGTAGGTTATTCCTTAAGGGCTCCTGAATTGTTGTTCAGAAAAATAGAGGACGCAGAGGTACAGGAACAAATTGAGAAACTTAAAATCAAAAGTAAGAAGATGACAGAAGCAATGCCGCAAAACGAAAATCAACAAAAGACTGAAAAGGATGTTGTTGTTAAGCCTGAAATACAATTTGATGATTTTGCAAAAATTGATTTAAAAACGGGAACAATCGTTGCAGCACAAAAAGTGGAGAAGGCAGATAAATTGTTGCAGCTGCAAGTAGATTTGGGAACTGAACAAAGAACAATAGTTAGCGGAATTGCTTTACACCATCAACCAGAAAATATCATTGGTCAAAAAGTTGTTGTTGTTACTAATTTAGCCCCGCGCAAGATGAGAGGAATTGAAAGTAATGGAATGATACTTATGGCTGAAGATGAAAACGGAAAGCTGGTTTTTGTGAACAGTGAAGTAAGCAATGGCAGCAATGTCAGCTAAATTGTTCTTAATCAAATTATGATAACCATTCCTCCATATCTTAAGAAAGGCGATACCATCGGCATTACTTGTCCCTCAGGTTATTTAGCTGCCTCCAATGTAAAAGACTGCATTAGCACCTTGCAAAGTTGGGGTTATGAAGTAATGGTTGGCAAAACTGTTGGAAGCGATTCTCAGAACTATTTCAGCGCATCGGACGAAGATAAAATTGCAGAACTTCAGGCAATGCTTGATGATGCTTCGATACATGCCATTTTGTTTGGAAGAGGTGGTTACGGCATGACAAGAATCATCGATAAGCTCAACTTCAATCGATTTAAAAGAAATCCAAAATGGTTGATGGGATTCAGTGATATTACCGCGATGCATTGTCATGTTCTTTCAAATTTCCAAATAGCTTCTATTCATGGCCCAATGGCTTCTGCTTTTAAACCAAAGAGCGCTTCTATCGAAAACATTGAGTCGCTTCATCGAATCATTACCGGAAAAAAAATCAAATACGCTTTTGAAAGTCATTTGTTGAACATTAAGGGTAAATCTTCAGGGAATTTGGTTGGAGGGAATTTGACCTTACTTGCCAACACCATTGGTACACGTTCTGAAATTGACACCAAGAACAATATTCTTTTTATAGAAGATATCGGCGAATACCTTTACAGCATTGATCGATTATTGTATCAACTGAAAAGAAGCGGTAAATTAAAAAACCTCAAAGGACTCCTAATTGGAGGCTTTACCGATATGAAAGATACAGAGAGGCCTTTTGGAAAAACCATTTATCAACTTATTGCTGAAGCAATTGGAGAAGTTTCTTACCCTGTGTGTTATAATTTTCCTGTAAGTCATGGTAAAGAAAACCTGGCCTTGAAGATTGGCGTTGAATATGAGCTGAATGTTACTTCACAAAAAACAACGCTGAAAGAAATTTAATGGCCTTTCAATAGTTTTTCTACAACATCTTTATACTCTTGTTCATTGATTATGTCAGTTGCTGTTTTCTGAACCATCTGAACAAAGCTATCGTTGCTATCAAGCAAAGGCTTCA
>CANHMN010000167.1 GCA_947461645.1 Chitinophagaceae bacterium
AGGTTGGTTGCCTGATCTCGATAAGTGGGCTGCTATTGTATCCGGGTCTCTAAAGCCAGGTGGGGAATTTGTTTTTGTAGAATTTCATCCTGCAGTGTGGATGTTTGATGATGATTTTCAAAAAATAGGATACAATTATTTCAATACCGGGCCAATCGTTGAAACCTACAGCGGTTCATACGCCGATAAATCTGCACCTTTAAAAGAAGAGTATGTGATGTGGAACCATGGAATGGGCGAGGTGATTAACAGCATTATCAATAATGGAATGGAACTCAAAAGTTTAGAGGAATACAATTACTCTCCCTATCCCAACTTCAATCATACGGTAGAACCTTCTCCTGGAAAATTCAGAATAGCACATCTGGATGATAGAATTCCTATGGTGTATTCTATCAAAGCTGTAAAAAATAGCGTAGAAAAAAATTTACCTTAAGCCGGTCATTGACAGTTTTTTGTAAAGACTAACGGACTTTGTCTTTATTTTTTATTTTCTGAAAACCGCTATAGCTTAAATACAGCCCTAAGAAAAAATAACACATAAACTTGAACATCATAGGGCGATTGCTTTGGTTATAATATTCTATAAAGTAATAGACACTGAAAATACAAATAGCTATTGCCAATAAAAAGAATAGTATGTTTAGAATTTGTTTTAGCTTTTTCATGTTCAAAAGAGAAACAGATTAATTGTTTTTGAGTTTAAATCGTTCATATCCTACAACATTCATCATAATCAGGAGCATGCCATAAAAGACATCTTCTATAGGAATAGTGTAGAGCCTAATTCCCAAATTCTCGTTATCGTTGTAAAGCACAACCGGAATGGCTGTTAGCAAACCATTTACAATTAAAAAAGGAATCAGTATAATCAAATAAGCTATAAGAAAAGCAGTTACATTAAAAGTCAATTTGTTTTTCTGTGTAACCAAAATTGCAAAAATGAATAACCCGTTAAAAAAGAAGGTGTAAAACGGATAAGCAAATTCGTGATTGAAAATAGCCAACACCAATAGTATTATTCCAATCAATTTTAGAATAAGTAATGAGGTAGAATGGTTTTGAAGCGAAGGGAAATAACACCTCACACATTCGTAAATAAAAACACAACAATAGGGAACCACAAAAAAGAACAACACTTCCTCAATAGGCAAATTGTACAATTTGAGCCCCGTGATATAATTTTCATTAAAACTCCAAACACCTTGTTTAGTGAATAGCATATCCCACAGAATATAAAATACTGCAGGCAACATCATGGCTTTGAACAAGTGTTTCCATTTTTTATAGAAAGCCACTTTCTTGTCAAAACTCAATGCCAGCGGACCAAGAATTGAGCCGGCAAGAATGAGAAGGTATGTGTAGTGGGGGTTCAATAATTCAAAAGTAAAAATTCAAAAGTAAAAATTCAAAAGTAAAAAGCTTGCCTGCCGTAAGGCATGGTAAAAAATTGATGGTTTAATGTTGTTTTTTTAACTCATTGTCCTTTTTAACCTTATCCCAATATTTCTTGGCTACAAACAACATTCCAAAACTTTCGCCATCTTCTTTCCCCAAATGTTTATGGTGCATTTTATGTGCCCACCTAATGGTTCTAACATAACTATTGTTGCTTCTGGTAAACCATTTAAACCGCTGGTGAATAATTACTTCATGAACAATAAAATAAGCAAAACCATAAAGCGCAATTCCAAAACCGATACCGGCAACCCAATACATTTCATTTTGCAAACCAAGCATAATACAAAGCCAGCTCGGAATCGCAAAAATCAGAAAGAAGGCATCGTTTTTTTCAAAGAAGCCGGGAGAGGGCTGATGATGATCTTCATGCAGATACCAAAGAAAACCATGCATAACATATTTATGTGTCAGCCAGGTTATACCTTCCATAGCAAAGAAAGTTAAAATCACTACGCCCAAAAATAGAATCACACTCATAAAAAAGTCCTTAGGAGTAAAAAAAACATCGATTGTATCAATAACAAATGTACAGCGAATTTGTTCCTTTTTTCAAACCTGGATTTCTCAAAAATCCACAGCAATAACGAGCTTATTACAAACCAGCAAAAGTAATTGTAGAAGGGTATATCACCTTCCCAAAGCCAATAACCAAGTTTTACGGCTACAGGCTCCATCAGCCAATCAAACAATACAGCGAGTAATGCTCCATCTAAAACTACGGAGAGTAGTTTTATTTTTTTGTTGGATTCGAGAGAGGCCTCAGGAAACTTACTGGTAAGTTTATCTTGAAAAGCTTTTATACTTATCCCACTGCAATAGGTAACAATAAACCAATTCACTCCGATAATAAGCGGAACGTTGAATACAGCATAGCCTAGCTGCGATGTATAGTGGTATTTTCCAAACAACCATCCCGTATGAACTCCAATCACTTCAACCCCAAAACCAATCAATATTGCAGCTGTCATAAAAACAAAAAAGGAACTGTTCTTTTCTTGCTGAGTGAGTAATATCAAAATAAATACCAGTAAAAGATTCAGCGAAGACAGGCTTGCAAAATATTTAGCGTTGCCCCAAAGCATTCCTGCCAATCCAATAGCATGAAACAGTATTGCAATAGCAGTAGCTAGGCCATTGCTCAACCTCAAACTTTGCAAAAAAGAATTACTGCTTTTTTTCATAGTCTTGCTTTATCAGCTCAGCTGTTATTTGTGCGCTTTTAAGACACAAAGGTATGCCTCCTCCCGGATGAACAGTGCCGCCGCAGAAATACAATCCTTTTATTTTATTGTTGAAATTTGCAGGCCTCAGAAATGCCGCCCATTTGCTGTTGGAGCTCGTTCCGTAAAGCGAACCCAGGTAAGTGCCTGTTTTCTCTTCAATGATTACAGGGTCCATTATGGTTTCTGTTTCTATGGCTTCTTCAATATCCGTTCCCAACAACCTGTTTATTTTTTCAATCGCTGCTTTTCTGGCTTTGTAGGTGATGTCTTTCCAGTCTTGCCCATAGTTAGCAGGCGCATTAATCATAACAAACCAGTTTTCACATCCTTCAGGCGCTTGTCCTGTTTCCATTTTGGAAGTAATATTGATGTAGATGGTTGGATCCTCATAAAGTGTTTTGTGTTCGAACAAGTGTTTGAATTCCTCTTGGTAATTTTTACTGAACAGAATATTATGTAATCCTAAAGCCGAGAATTCTTTTTTGATTCCCCAATAAAAAATAAGCGCACTGCTGCTTCTTTCCAGCTTTGACAGTTTTTGTGTTTTATTCTCGTTGCCAAGAAGGTGTTTATAGGTTTTGTAAACATCAGCATTGCTGACTACAAGATCTGCTAATTGGTTTTCGTTATTGGATACAATACCGATTGCTTTATTTTCTTTGGTAATAATTTGAGTAACGGGACTGGAGAAACGAAACTGGACACCTTTTTTCAATGCCAAATTGTAAAGAGCATTGGTAATGCTGATCATACCACCTTTGGGATAAAATGTTCCCTGGTTCATTTCCAAATGAGGTATTACGCTTAACATGCCCGGTGCTTTGTAAGGATTACTTCCATTATAAGTGGCAAATCGATTAAAGAGTTGAACGGTTTCTTCGGAACGGAACACTGATTTGTTGTGACTGTTCATCGTTCCAAACAGGTATGAAGATTTTAATGAAAAAATCGCGCTGGTTATTTTGCGTTGAAACCAGGTTTCTTTTTTATGTAAAGAGTAGTCTAAGAAAATACGACCAATGTTATTGTACAATTTCTCTGCTTCATCAAGGTATTGGTTTAGTGCGCCGGGATTTTCATTGCATTGAACAACAAGCTCCTCTCCGAATTTTTGTTTATCAGCATAGCCAGTGATGCGTTTCCCATTCTCAAAAAAATACCTGCAGGAAACATCAGCCTTTTGATAGGTAAAATAGGGCTCTATGGGTTCGTTGGCACAACAGAAAATATCCTCAATCAAATCAGGTTGGGTAAACAAAGAAGGACCTGCATCAAACCGGTAACCTTTTTTTTCAAAAACGGATAATTTGCCACCAGGATAATCATTCGATTCAAAAACCTCAACATCAAAATTGTTTACAGACAAACGAATGGCCGCTGCCAATCCGGAAACTC
>CANHMN010000168.1 GCA_947461645.1 Chitinophagaceae bacterium
GTTGAACCCAATAGGTTGTTTTGTTGGTTATCAGGTATCCTGTCTACCAATTGAGCAAGAGAAGAATTGGCAACAAAAGTCAAGACCATTGTCAACACAATGAAAAACTGTTTCATAAAGGGTAAAGTTAGGGTTATACCGGTTACGGCAATATTAACAAACGATGATACAGCAATTTTATTGCCAAAATAAAAAAATTAAATATGTTTCTCGTTGGTTTTCTGAGTGCTATAAAGCAGTAAAATATTTTAAAGTCGAATTACGGCTTTAATTGTAAAATAATAGGCAGCCTTTTTGGGCTGCCTATTATTGGAGACTTATGTTAAAACCTTTTTTAAAACCACAATATCAGCTAAGTCAAAAGATAATTTGTTAGTACTTAAAAGCTATGAATTGAAATTCAATTTACATTAATTGGGGAGCGTTTAAATAGCCTGGTGGTTAAAGGGCTGCAGCACCATTTCGCTGATTACACCACTTGAGGGTTGCTGACAGAGGAACCATATAGCCTTGGCAGCTTCTTCTGCTGTTATCATTTTATCTTTTTGTACGCGCAAGTCAATATTGTCCCAAAAAGGAGAATCTACTCCTCCCATAAAAAGGTTTGTAATCCTAATTTCCGTTCTTTTGATTTCCTCTCTGATGCTTTGCAGCATACCATTTAAGCCGTACTTGCTGGCGCTGTAAGCCGCAGAGCCCAACATGGGAACTTTTCCCAACACACCGGGAATATGAACAATCAATCCCTTTCCGGTCTTTTTCATTTCAGGCAGAAATGCCTTTATTATCATGAATGGTGAATAAAGATTAGTCATTAAGGAGGTTAGAAAATCTTCGTGCGTGAGGCTGTCCGAGTTTTTTATTATTCCAACTCCGGAAGCATTAATTAATACATCTATCTGTCCGTATTTTTTGAAAAAAGCTTCTTTCAGTTTTGCAACATTTTCTGCTATGGTAAGATCGCCGGTAAAGCAAGCATCATCAGTAATTTGATATCGGCTTGCAACTTCATTTAGCTGCTCAGCGTTTCTGCCCGTAATAAATAAATTAGCCCCTGATCCTTTCAATAACTCTACCACCTTGCTTCCTATTCCGCCAGTTGCTCCAATTACCAAAATATGCTTGCTTTTAATAGATTTCATGAATTGTATTTATTGAAATACAATTTAGAAGCTCATTTGTTTGGTGTTGAATAAATCAATTTAGGCAGGCGAATGGCTAAATTCGGCAATAAATTGATACAGGTTGAAGCTGGTGCCCTTTTGCCTTATTTTGTTGAGCAGTTCATTTTTATTGATGTCGTGCATCCGTTTCTTTTGAATCAAAAAATAAGCCCTCTCGGCAAGCAGCCATATTTTTCTAGGATTGTTATCGGCTGCAGACAACAATTTTTGCATCTCATCAAAATACTCAACAATGCCCTTTTTTTCTGAGGCAACAGTTTTCAAAACAGGAACTTCCTTTCGATTGCCGTTGATGGTTGGCGAAAGAATCATTTTTAAATTTTTTATGAACAAATCTGCGTCTGGCCTGTCTCCTTTGTTAACCACAAAAAGATCTGCTATCTCCATCAAACCTGCTTTCATGGTTTGAATCTCGTCGCCAGCTTCAGGTACCAATACTACCGTGGTAATGTCTGCCAAACCCGCTATTTCAATTTCACTCTGACCCACGCCAACCGTTTCTATTATTATATAATCAAACCCCGCTACTTTCATAAGCTCTGCAACCTCAATAATTTTAGGATGAAGCCCGCCAAGCGAACCTCTTGTTGCCAACGAACGAATATAAACTTGTGGATTGTTGTACCATTCATTCATTCGGATGCGGTCTCCCAGCAAGGCGCCCAAATTGAAGGGCGAAGAAGGATCAACACAGATGACGCCTACTTTTTTATTAGCACCAACCATCACTTCAATCAATGCATCCACAAGTGTGCTCTTTCCGGCTCCGGGAGGGCCTGTTATGCCCAAGATGGGAGTATGGCTTGTAGGAAGCATTTTCAACAACGACTCATATCCCTCAAATTCATTTTCAATGAGAGAGATAGCTCTGGCAAGGCTTTTGTAGTTGCCGGAAATAATTTCTTTAAGTTGATTTTCCCACATAAGTTTTCAGCACGCTAAAGTACACAATGCAGTTGAATATAATTACCCCATCAGTTTAAATTGTAATCTACTTATCTTATCGAAAGCAAATATTTTTATTTGATGTGCAGCAACATGCTACAGCATTTGGTTTTGAAATCCTTTTTTACGGCGTGGTTTTGTTTTGTGATTTAAGTTCATTGAGCATTACAATTATTTTATCGAGTTTTTCTATTTCGATATTTGACAATTGTTTTTGCAGCGCCTCAATTTCAAGCTTAGCTTCTAAATTGGTTTTGTAGTCTTCGGTTGCCTGTGCCCGATCTCTGTCGTTCTGCCTGTTTTGCGACATCATGATAATTGGTGCGGCATAAGCCGCTTGTGTCGAAAAAAGCAAATTCAACAGAATAAAAGGATAAGGATCCCAGTGTTTAAAGTAGGCTATAATGTTGATGAGCATCCACATAGCAACAAAAATGCTCTGTATAATGATGAACCTCCAAGAGCCCATTCCATTAGCAACAGTATCGGCCAAACGCTGACCAATAGTAGATTTCTCAATATGCTTTTCATGCCAGGTATTCATCGTTTTCATCGTTTTGATTTTAGGAAAATATCTTTCTGTTGGCTTTTGTCTGCTTTATCATATACTGAATAACTCCTTTCATGAATGTCAGCGAACCAATCCTCATTACCATTTCCTTCCTTTTTATTCAATTTACGATGCATTGTTTTCTTTAATCCTGATTTATATTCTAAAGCAATAAATAAAGCCACCTTTTCTATATAAAAAAACCGTCCCTGAAAAAGGACGGTTGTGCGATTATTTACTTACTAACCCAGTAGTTCATTTATCGACATAAGCGAACGTCTATAATCGTAAGCTCTTTTTAGTTTATAACTTAAGCTATTTTAAAACAATTTTTAATTGGCTTGCATTTCTTTAATGCGCTCTCTTATTTTGGCTTCAATTTCATTGGCCATTTCAGGGTTGTCGATCATCAGCTGTTTAACAGCCTCGCGACCTTGTCCAAGTTTGTCTGTATTGTAACTAAACCAGCTTCCGCTTTTTTGCAGAATGCCCATTTCAACACCCATATCGATGATTTCACCGGCTTTTGAAATACCTTCTCCGTAAATGATGTCAAACTCAGCCTGACGGAAAGGGGGAGCTACTTTATTTTTAACGACTTTCACCTTTATGTGATTACCCACAACTTCGTCGCCATCTTTAATCTGTGTCATTCTTCTGATATCAAGTCTTACAGAAGCATAAAACTTAAGCGCATTACCGCCAGTGGTGGTTTCCGGATTTCCGAACATCACACCGATTTTTTCTCTTAGCTGATTGATAAATATGCAACAACTATTCGTTTTAGAAATGGTTGCTGTTAATTTTCTTAATGCCTGACTCATTAATCGTGCATGCAAACCCATTTTGCTGTCGCCCATTTCACCCTCTAATTCGCCTTTAGGCACCAAAGCAGCAACAGAGTCAATTACCACAACATCCAGTGCGCCCGAAAGGATTAACCTGTCAGCAATTTCAAGGGCTTGCTCCCCATAGTCCGGCTGAGAAATCAGCAGACTGTCGATATCTACGCCAAGCTTTTGCGCATAAGTGCTGTCGAACGCATGTTCTGCATCAATAAATGCACACATGCCACCTTTTTTTTGAGCTTCCGCAATGACGTGCGTTGCCAAAGTTGTTTTACCCGAAGATTCCGGACCGTAAATTTCAATTACCCTTCCCTTTGGCAAGCCGCCGATGCCGAGCGCCACATCAAGCCCGATGGATCCGGTTGAAATGACACCTTGTTCAATGTGTGTTTTTTCATTCATCATCATGACAGAACCTTTTCCAAAGTCTTTGTCAATTTTGTCCATCGTAAGCTTTAATGCTTTTAGTTTTTCTGCGTTGCTCATAATTTTCTGTTTTAGTGGTGTATCTGATA
>CANHMN010000169.1 GCA_947461645.1 Chitinophagaceae bacterium
TAATGAACCAATTGCGGGCTATCCACTAAAATAAAGCAGTTGGATGGCGAATCTGTTTTTTCCTTACTAATAATGATGCTATTGCTGATGTTGTATTTCGAGATGCTTGCACTGTCCTCGAAATAATACACTCCGTTTTCAATACAGTTTTTTATGCTCGCAAAGGAAAATTGCGTTTGATTAATTTCTCTTTCCGACCTTTCAATTTGATAAGGAATGTTGTTTTGATTTAAAAAGTCGAGAATCTGGCTAAGCGTAATATTGTTCATCGGTTGATAACTGTTATAATTTTTTCAAGATCAGCCTCTTCAATACCAACAAAAAGAGGCAGACAAAGTATTCTCTTAGCAATATCTTCACTTACTGGCATTGGTTTGCCTTTAACATAAGGAATGGTATTCAATGAAGGATAAAAATATCTTCTTGGGTTTATGTTGATGGCATTAAGTTCCTGCAGTTTTTGAAGAAGTTGATTTTCGTTCTCAAAAACAATAGGATAATAGCTATAATTCCAAGTGGAATTTTCTTTTAGTTTGATGGATTTTTTCTTGGTAAAATCAATTCTTGACTGATACCACTCAACGGTTTTTTTTCTGCTTTCGATTATTTCGTCCATGTATGGTAAAACAGATAAGCCCATTGCAGCATGCAGCTCACTTATTTTTCCGTTGATGCCCAAACCATGGAAATCAAGCGGTCCGTTGTGACCAAAATTATGGCTGTAATAGATTTGGTGTCTCAATGTTTCATCTTTACAAAAGACGGCACCGCCTTCACCCGTGTGAAACAATTTGGTAGCATGAAAGCTACAAGTACTTATATCGCCGTATTCGAAAACAGATTGGCCTTTATATTGCACACCGAAACAATGAGCTGCGTCGTATATGACCTTTAGGTTGTGTTTTTTAGCAATCAAATCGATTTCCTCAATGTCGCAAACATTTCCAAAAACATGTGTGGCAAGAATACATGTAGTCTTTTCCGTTATGGCGGCTTCTATTTTCTCATAATCAATGGTAAATTTTTCCGGATGAATATCAACGAAAACAGGTGTGCAATTTTCCCAAATAATTGAAGATGTTGTTGCCACATAGCTAAAAGGTGTGGTGATTATCTCACCACCTTTCCCCAGCAACTTTACGGCTATTTGCAAAGGGATGGTTCCATTGTTCATCACAATGATATCAGAAACCGACAAATAAGATTTTAGCTTGTCCTCCAGTTCTTTGAGCAGTTCTCCCCTGTTGGTAAGCCACTCGTTTTCCCAAACGCGCTTCAACTGTTTTGCATAAACATCAAGAGGGGGAAAATAAGTTTTAGTAACGTTAATCATTTTGCTTTTTTACAAATTGAAATTATTAAACAGTATCCATAAAATTCTTTTCTACCTTGTTGAAAACAAGTGTTCCAAGAGTAAGCAGCGTTAACATAAATCCTCCACTATAGGCCAACATTGACCATGAAAATGTGCCACTACCCAACCAACCATACCTGAAAGTTTCAACAATTGCACTCATAGGATTGGCCAATGCAATGACTTGGTATTTTTCCGGTAAAAACCCAATTGGATAAATCACAGGTGTGGCATACATCAATAGTGTAACACCGAAAGAAACCAGATAGGTAAAGTCTCTGTATTTGGTGGTCATTGCGCTTATTATCATACCTGCACCCAATGCAAATCCTGCCATCAATAGCACCAACAATGGAGTGAGCAACGCATACCAGTTAGGGTGAGCGATGTTGTTGGGCTTTGTTTGGAAATAAATCAGAAATCCGAAAAACAATGCAAATTGAATGGAAAACCTAATCAAACCAGAGGTAACAATGGCTAAAGGCATGATCAACCTTGGAAAGTAAACCTTACCAAAAATGCCCGCATTGGAAGTGAACACCGAAGAGGTTTTACTGAAGCAATCAGCAAAATAGTTCCAAATGGTAATGCCCGACATGTAAAACAACATTCTGGGTTGCCCATCAGTACTTATTCTGGCAAACTTTCCAAATACCAGGGTAAACATCAGAGCCGTGAAAAGTGGCTGAATGATAAACCAAAGTGGTCCTAAAATGGTTTGTTTAAAGTTGGCAACGAAATCTCTTTTGATGAACATGAAAAGCAAATCGCGATAATCCCACACAGCTTTCAGTCGCAAATCAAATAAGGAGTGACGAGGTGTTATTGTATCGCTCCATTGATTTTTTTCAGTATTCATTTTATAATTATATTTAATGTTACTTGATTAGTTTATATGGCTTCGCCGCCCTCAATTACAATTGAAGCAAGATTCTGTAACCATTTTTCTTCAACATGTTCTATTATAGATAGCAAAAAAACGACCAACAAATGTCATATTTTGTTTATAATAAATTTTTTGTATAAAAAGACGTGCGGTAGATTGTAATAAAACCAGACTGAAGAAACTGCGGTTAAAGAAACTCAACCTTATTATAAAACAACGAAGGCCAACAAACATGCCAAAAGGATTGATTGGTTGAGCAGGTAATAGGTTTTTCATGTAAATAGAATCAACCAAAAATAACAAAATTTAAGGTTTTTGTAAAAGTTATTTAATCATTAACACCAATAATCATCAATCCTTATTATTTGTGTCATGAGGCCAGCTAATTGTTTTTATTTTTACATGTGTTTTAGGTTATTTTTTTCTTTGAGATTGCCTGGGATCTTTGTTAAGTTTAGTTTTAAAGTTAGAACTTATTATTCCTTGATTTTTTACATTTTCTTTGTTTATTAGTTTTTAATCAATAATTTGCATATAAAATAATTTATTATGAAGCACTTTTTTTCAGTATTAGCATTGGTGATTTGTTCTGCTTTAGGTTTTTCGCAGAAAGTAAGTGTTGTAGGCAACCCCTCTTCATCCTCTAATGCCGTTATTGGCAATAGCAAGTACCATGTAAGTGAGTCAATTTACACCAATCAGGAGTTGGGATACCCCAATTTCATCACGTCAAACACGGCTATCCAAAAAATAGGCTTCGTTGTGAATGCCCTAGGCGATCCTTTGGAAGTTCCCAATTTCAAAATTTGGATGAAAAACGTTTCATCAAATGAAACAGTTTTCCCTTTTCAAAGCGCATACACTACAACCGGCTACACTCTAGTGTTCAGCGGTACAGTAAATACAGCTGATACAATTGATGGAAATATCCTTGAAATTACCCTAAACACTCCATTTCAAAGAGGATTCGGTGCAAATTTGCAAATCTTGATTGAAAGACTAGACAATGCTATTCACTCTGGTTTTCAATTTGCAACAGCAAACGGAAACAGCAGTGATAGATTGGCTAAATCATCCAGAGAATACAACGATTTTTTAGCTCCCGTTTCTGGTAGCACTACTTTAAGACCAACCAAATTAAGACCCGCTATTCAGCTTGTTCACGTGTTTACCGATGACGCAGGTATCAGCAATATTATTCACCCTACTTTTTCTTGCTACGACAACAATCAAACTATAAACGTGAATCTGACCAATGATGGTATCAATGCAATTCCTGTGGGTGGAGCTGAGGTTACTTTAAAAATTGGTGGTGCAAATACCTACACAGCAACATTGACGAATAGTACTTTGATTAACCCGGGTTCATTTGAAATAATTTCATTCAGTGGTATCAATCTTGATAACCCCGGCATCAATTATGATACCGCGTATTTGTCTTACTTGGGTGATGGCACTACTTTCAATGATACGTTGAAGTCGTTCATCAACTCTGCTTCAAGCCTCACTTTTGCAAGCACTACCGATACCATCAAAGAAGATGTTGAATCAAACACGCTAAATGTTTTTCCGTTTGTTGATTTGGTTAACGGAAACACTCAATTGTGGAAAGTAAATCAAGGTAGTTATTCCAACTTTGAGCTTTCTGCTCCAATCGATCCAATTGATGGCAATAAATATTTCTTGTTTGAAGCGCTTTATGATGCAGAAGAAGGTGATGGAGACCTCAACACACAAGACTTCGTAAGTCGTTTGTACAGCAACTGTATTTCATTGCTTCCTTCA
>CANHMN010000170.1 GCA_947461645.1 Chitinophagaceae bacterium
AATTCTTTTGCAGCATCGTTGAATGGAAATTTGTCTTCGTATAGCACACAACCTTTTTGGCTTTGTTTGCAAATGTGAAGGATGTCGCTGCTTAGACCATCGCTGATGTCTATCATGCTGGTGGGAACAATGCTGGCTTCGCTGAAATACTCAATGATGTCTTTTCTTGCTTCCGGCTTGAGCAATCGCCCAACTATATGTGTCTGTCCTTCTAGGTCGGGTTGAGCGCCGGTTTCTTCGAAAATCTTTTTTTCTCTTTCAAGCAAGGTCAGGCCAAGAAATGCGCTCCCTAGTTCGCCGCTTACGCATATCAAATCGTTGGTTTGCGCTCCGCTTCTTTTTACGAAACTATCTGGAGCCACCTCGCCGATTGCAGTTATACTTATGATTAGGCCTTTTTTAGAGGAGCTGGTGTCGCCGCCAATTAAATCAACATTGTAGGCTTCGCATGCCGCGTATACACCTGCATAAAATTCGTCGAGCGCTTCCATGCTGTAACGGTTGCTGAAGCCAATACTCAACAAGATTTGAGTAGGCGTGGCATTCATCGCATAGATGTCGCTCAGGTTCACCACCACTGATTTATACCCCAGGTGTTTCAATGGTGTGTAACTCAAATCAAAATGGATTCCTTCAATCAGCAAATCAGTTGAAACAACGGTTTGTCTGCCAAAATGGTCAATCACTGCTCCATCGTCGCCTACACCTAACAGTGAGGAGCTGTTTTTGAATTCAATGTTTTTGGTAAGGTGATCTATCAGGCCGAATTCTCCGAGTGTGCTGATTTCTGTGCGTTGGTCCATGTTGTTTTGTTTGAGGTTGCAGTTATTTTTTACCTTGAACGTATTCAAGTAACTCGTCGTGAATTTTTCCGTTGGTGGCGAGGATGTGTGGTTGATAGGGCGAATAATAGTTGCCTTTGAAGTCGGTAATTTTTCCGCCTGCTTCCTCTACCATTAAAAATCCCGCTGCTGAATCCCATGCCTGAAGCTGATGTTCGTAAAAGCCGTCAAATCTTCCTGCGGCTACCCAGCAAAGATCGATTGCAGCACTTCCAAGTCGTCTTACCGGAATGCCCTGGCGAACGAGTTTTTGAAATACATCCAATGGTCCATTAGGCATTTCTAGATAGGTGTAAGGGAATCCGGTAACGAGGCAACTTTTGATAACGGTATCTTTAGTGCTTACTGAAATCTTTTTATCATTCAAAAAAGCGCCGTGTCCTTTCTGCGCAAAAAACAATTCGTTCATAAACGGATTGTAAACCGCACCCATAATCATTTCACCTGCTTTTTCCAAAGCGATGCTCACGCAGCACAAGGGAATTCCATTGGCAAAATTCACTGTGCCGTCAATGGGATCGATGATCCATTTGTACTCGCTGTCGCTGATGATTTCGCCGGTTTCCTCACTCAAAATAAAATGATCCGGAAATTGTTGCTGAATGGTTTCAATGATGGCTTTTTCTGCCGCATGATCGGCCTCGGTAACCAGGTTGTTGATGCCATCTTTGTTGGTTACTTTGAAGTTTCCGTTGAAATAATGCTGCAACTGCGCAGCGCCGGCTTGAGTAGCAAAGAGAAGGGTTGACTTGAACATGGCGCAAAGATAACAAATCGTTTTGCCCTTTACCAATGAAACCAAACCATTAGTCAATAAAGTTTTTGAAGAATGAGGCAAAACTGCGTAATTCGTGGTCAATTTCTTTCGGTTTGAAATTATCAGTCATCATAGTAAATTACAATGTAAAGCACTTGCTCGAGCAATGTTTGCATTCGGTTTTAAAAGCTGCTTCGGATTTAGATGTGGAAATTTGGGTGGTAGACAATGCTTCTACCGATGACAGCAAAAATTATTTATCTCCAAAATTTCCGGAAGTCAAGTTTGTTTGGAATGAGGCAAATGTCGGATTTTCAAAGGCCAACAACCAGGTATTGTCAGATACATCGGGGGAGTATATTTTATTTTTGAATCCGGATACGGTTCTGCCTGAAGATACTTTTAAAAAATGCATTTCCTTTTTTGAAACGCATGAAAACTGTGGAGCCTTGGGTGTAAGAATGGTAGATGGAAGTGGAAGGTATTTGAAAGAAAGCAAAAGAGGCTTTCCTTCTCCATGGGTTTCTTTGTGTAAAATGCTTCAACTGCATCGCTTGTTTCCACAATCAGCGCGGTTTGCGAAATATTACGAAGGCCATTTACCGGAAATGCAATCCAATAGGGTAGATGTCTTGTCGGGCGCATTTATGATGTTGTCTCGAAGTGCTTTGCAAAAAGTTAAAGGTTTTGACGAGCGTTTTTTCATGTATGGAGAGGATATCGATTTAAGCTATCGCATACAACAAGCTGGTTTCTACAATTGTTATTTTCCGGAAATCACCATTGTACATTACAAAGGAAAAAGTACTTCAGCGAAGTCAACTTTTTACATCAACCACTTTTATGGCGCAATGGAATTGTTTGCCCAAAAGCATTTCGGACATTCAAAAGCTGGTTTGTTTTTTATATTGGCAGGCATCAAAGTTGCAAAATTCCTAGCTCGCATCGGAGGTCTAATCAGGAAATAAATACTTGCGATTACTGTTGAATCAGGTTTCCCACAATCCTGAATTTTTTACCGTTGTTTACGGAAATGCTTGCTCCCGTTTTGATTTGTTGTATGGTATTTAGCACACATTCTCCACTGGCAACTGGATCAACAATAATTTTAGCTCCGGAAGGAAGAATGGGAGGAGGAATCATATTGTCGGCCCAGTTGTTTGCGTCGGTCCAGTTGCCGTTTCCATTAAATGTAAAAGTGGTATTGCAATACATGGCGGCGTTCAGTTTTTCCCAGATTTGATCGCAAAGCTGAATGGTAATATCGCTTGATGAGGAAGTGGGTTGTTCGCCCATTCTCACCACTACGAGTTTTTGTCCGGGGGCCACACTAACAATCTGACCATTTTTTCCCAGTCCGGAATACAAATCCAAAGCGGCGTTTGGTGCATAAGATCCGGGAAAAACAGTTTGAAGCGTTGGAACCATGAAAGAGTTTTTTCCGTTCAACCACCACAGGTACCCGTATCCAAGATTTATTGATTGAGAGGTATTGGTCATTTGCTGAACGTAAGCCGCATCGCGAAGCAGTGTGTCATTGTTCCAAATGCCTTTGTTTTGAATGAGCAGACCAAAGCGAGCCATGCTTCTGGGCTTACTTATGAAGACATTGTTATAATCAATGGTATACCACAATCCGGTCATTCCGGTTGCATTTTTGAGTCTTGTTTGAGTGAAGCTGTTGATGTTTTGTCCGGTTGCATTGGTAATAACCTTTTCGAGAAGGCTGTAAGGTGCATTGTGATAGGCCCATCTTGTTCCGGCGGGAGCAAGAAACTGAAGGCAGGTATCTAGGGTGCAGTGATTATCAGGAACGCCATCGTTGAGGCCGCTTGTCATGGTGAGTTGGTTCCAAACTTTGATGTTGTTTTCCTGTTGTGTGGTGCAGTTGGTCCAGCCATTACCCAAATAGGTTGAGCTGGTGTTGTTAATGTTGAGAAAGCCTTCTTCTTGTGCCTTACCTATTAAGAAAGCAGTAATTGTTTTTCCCGCGGAAGCCCAGTACCAGGAGCTGTCTTGCGTAAAACTGTCGAAATATTTTTCAAGAACAATTTTACCATCTTTTAAAACGATAAATGCTTTAGTATTTTCTTGTTGAAGAAAAGTATAAAGCGCATTTATATTGTCATTGCACCATCCCAGGGAAATGGGTGAAACGGTTTCCCAAGGAAGATTGTTGTTGATGGGTGGAAAATAGGAAACTTGGGCTTGCGGTCTTTTGGGGAGGGCAACAAATAAAATAGCGATGAGTAAAATATTTTTCATGCGGCTGCAGACTTTCACCTTAAAGTTAAGTTTAAACCGGAAAGATGCGAAAAGTTAATTAGCTTCTAATCAGTTTATGTTTCCGCAAGGTATCGAGGGTGAGTACGTTTCCCGGGTTGAGGTTTTTATAATCTACGACATCACAAAGAAAAGCGGTATG
>CANHMN010000171.1 GCA_947461645.1 Chitinophagaceae bacterium
ACTACAGTGCCGGAGTGAATGGAAACGTTTGAGCCTATTTTACAATGGTGGTAAACAGATACGTTGGGATGAATCACGGTGTTTTCACCAATTTCTACATTTCTTCCTACAAAAACCCCAGGATAAATTTTTGATCCCTTTCCTATGGTAACGCCTTCGCTGATATAGGCAAAAGCCGCAATGTAAATATCCTCAGCACAACGTGCAGTTGAATGAATAAAAGCCCCTTCCTCAATACCCTTTGGTTGAGGATTATAGGCATTTTGATAGATGTCGAGTAAAATGGCAAAGGCACTGTAGGCATCATCTACCTTCAGCAAAGTTGAAGAAACAGGCTTTTTGAGCTCAAGTGTTTTGTTTACAATAACTATCGATGCTTGGGTAGTATATAAATAAGCTTCGTATTTGGGATTCGATAAAAATGCGAGCTGACCGAAAACAGCTTCTTCTATTTTCCCGAAAGAATTTACGGAAACCGATTCATCTCCTTCTATGGTTGCCTGAATGACTTCCGCTATTTGTTTGGCTGTGAATTGCATCTTGTTCTTGTTAACTCAGCTTAGGATAACAAATGTAGTATTTTTTCACTTTGCCTTTCAGGTTTTCATTGATGAGGGCATTGTCTACAGCGGTGATGTCTTTGATGCTGCCGTCTTTGAACAAAATCTTTATTCGCTCATGTTCGAAATTATAGGTTCTGCTTGATGCTTCACCGGCAAAAACCAACCAGCTTGCATCTTCCGCAGAAATACTGAGCTTTGACATGGTTTCTTCCATCTTTTGCAAGAGCATTTCTTCGTTTACAGGCTCGGCTGAGTAATTGATTTTAAGCAGGTTTCTGTTTAGTATTCCTCTACACAGAAAAGACAACACTTTGTCGGGATGTGAAGTCCATTGTTTTATGGCCATCATTACATCATGGTCGTCAATTTCGCAAAATTGTTGAGGAGTGATATTGTTGTTTTGCAATCCTATAAAGGTTTGTAAAGGATGCTGACATGAAGCCTTAATGAGTTTGGCTCTTTTGATGATTCTTCTCAACATTTGTTCTGCACTCAAAACAGTCTTGTGCAGGTAAACTTGCCAATACATAAGCCTGCGCGCTACCAAAAACTTTTCTATCGAATAAATTCCTTTTTCTTCAATCATCAATTCACCGTTGTGAACAGTGAGCATTTTAATGATTCTGTCGTATCCAATTACACCTTCGCTTACGCCGGTGAAAAAACTGTCTCTGGTGAGGTAATCCATTCTGTCTACATCAAGCTGTCCGCTGACAAGTTGGTGCAAATATTTTTTGGGGTACTTGTCTGTAAAAATATCAATTGCCATACTCAGTTTTCCTTGTAAATGTGCGTTAAGGTCTTTCATCAGCAATAGGGAAAGTTCTTCGTGGTGAATATTGTCTGCTAAAACCTGTTCCAGCGCATGCGAATAGGGGCCATGGCCAATGTCGTGCAACAAGATGGCTATTTTGGCGGCCTGTTGCTCTTCGGCGGTAATTTCAACGCCTTTTCCGATGAGTTCTTTCAATGCGGAGCTCATCAAATGGTAGGCTCCCAAAGCGTGGTGCATTCTGGAATGTACTGCTCCAGGGTAAACCAAATGTGCCAAAGCCATTTGACTGATTCTTCTCAACCGCTGAAAATAAGGGTGAGCTATGATTTGATGGATTAGCGGGTCATCGATGGTGATGAATCCGTAAACAGGGTCGTTTATTATTTTGTGAAATCGCATTGAATTGAGTTAATTTCGGAAAACTGTTAAATCAGGTGTAAGAAATGCAATAAGTTACTTCATGCTGAAAATCAAAAGTAAATTTGTGCTGCATCTAAATTAGATTATCCTGATTAAAACAAAGATGCTAAAAACTTTTGGGTTAATTGGTTTCAGGGGATAAAATATCAACAAAACAACTATGACAATAGCTAAGGTACTTTGGGTGGATGATGAGATAGACAGCATGAATTCGCATGTGTTGTTTTTGAGACAAAAGGGTTACGATGTACATACTTTCACCAATGGCTTTGATGCTATAGATTATCTGTCTAATAATTATGCAGATGTGGTATTGCTCGATGAGTCTATGCCGGGCATATCGGGTTTGCAAGTATTGCAGCAAATCAAATCCAACAACAGCAATCTTCCTGTTGTGCTCATAACCAAAAACGAGGCTGAAAATATTATGGATGAAGCCATCGGAAGTCAGATCAGCGATTACCTGATTAAGCCTGTCAATCCCAATCAGGTTTTGCTCAGCCTTAAAAAATTCATCGACAACAAAAGGCTTGTTGCAGAAAAAACCACATCGGCATACCAGCAAGAGTTTCGAACATTATTCATGGCGTTGAACGATAATCCTGATTACAGGGAATGGACCAACATTTATAGAAAATTGGTGTATTGGGAGTTAGAGATACAGAAAAGTGCCAGCCAGGAAATGTTGGAAGTGTTTCAAACGCAAAAGCAGGAGGCCAACACTGAATTTTTTAAATTCATCAGCAAAAATTATTCGAAATGGGTATCGCCGCAAAGTGATGATGGACCCATCATGAGCCATAATCTTTTGAAATTTAAAGTGCTTCCGCATTTGCAAAAGGGAATACCGCTTTTTTTTATACTTATCGATAACCTCAGGTTTGATCAATGGAAAGCTATTCAGCATTTGTTTGCCGAAAACTTCAGAATCCTTGAAGAGGATACTTTCTATGCCATTTTACCAACGGCCACCCAATACGCCAGAAACGCCATTTTTGCAGGAATGCTTCCCTTGGAAATTGAAAAAAAGTTTTCAGATAAATGGAAGAATGATGATGAAGAGGGAGGAAAAAATCTTCATGAAGAGGCATTTCTTGCCGATCTGTTGAAAAGAGAAGGGCTTAGCGACCTCAAAACTTCCTACACCAAAATTACCAATCACCAGGATGGGCAAAAACTTGTAGACAACATTCACAATCTCCTTCAAAATGATTTAAACGTCATTGTGTACAATTTTGTTGATATGCTAAGCCATGCCCGAACCGAAATGGAAGTGTTGAAAGAACTTGCTGGTGATGAATCAAGCTATAGAAGTCTTACCAGCAGCTGGTTTGAACACAGTGCACTAAACCAATCCCTGAAAAAGATTTCGGAAAAAAACATCAATCTTATTTTGGCGACCGACCATGGCAGCACCAGGGTGAAAACGCCAGCAAAAGTAGTAGGCGACAAACAAACCACCTCTAATTTAAGGTACAAGCATGGCAGAAACCTTGATTATGATGCAAAAGATGTTTTGGCATTCAAAGATCCCAAGCAAGCCGGACTGCCAAGTCCGAATGTCAATTCG
Source organism: Chitinophagaceae bacterium (assembly GCA_947461645.1). Lineage (GTDB taxonomy): Bacteria > Bacteroidota > Bacteroidia > Chitinophagales > Chitinophagaceae > Ferruginibacter. Next base: position 3,329 of record CANHMN010000171.1, read on the forward strand.
AGTTATGTATTCGCAAAAGGCGACCTCTTTCTGTGTTACCCCAATAATTACAACCATTTCGTGAACTACTACCGTAATACATTTCAACATGGAGGGGTTAGTTTGGAGGAAATGATTGTGCCAATTGTTAAAATGACTGGTAAGCAATAAATAGGGATACTTCACTGAAAACTCTTTTTATCAACGGTTGTTGAAAAGTATTTTTCTTCATCAAATTGAATTGATGCAAGTTGCAAGAGATGTAAAGCGATTCAAAACGAGGAAAATTAAAATTTAAACCGCATCCTAATAAAATACGAACATGAAATTCAACCAACATACGCTCGATAAAATTGAAAAAGTAATTGAAGAAGGTGGCTATATCATCCGTTATGAAAGAGGTACTTTTCAAAGCGGCTATTGCATTCTTCAGGAAAAAAAAGTAGTTGTACTTAATAAATTTCTTCAGACTGAAGGCAGAATCAATACTCTGATCGATCTGCTTCCCATGCTCAACATCAATATTGACGATCTTACTCACGAAAGCCAGAAGCTTTACGATGAATTGATGCTGCAACAGGTACACAAATAAATTTGCCTTTTTTCAGGCTTGTTTCATCCAAACCTTCTGCATGTTTTCTCCTCAACTAAAAATCACATTTCTCGGAACAGGAACAAGCAGTGGCGTGCCAATGATTGCCTGTGA
>CANHMN010000172.1 GCA_947461645.1 Chitinophagaceae bacterium
AACTTACCCATCGCTTAATGTTGGAACAACGCTGGACCAAAAAATTTTCATCAAAGGAACTTGAAAAGCCAGATTTGACGAGCTACACCAACCGCTTCAGGTATATGTTCAGGGCTCAGCTGCCCATTGGTTTTAAAAAAGAAAAAAAATCTTATTTCGCAGCATTTGACGAGTTGTTTCTTTCCTTTGGAAAAAACGTAGGTGAAAATATTTTTGACCAGAACAGAACCGGATTGCTTTTCGGACGAACTCTTAGCAATTCGGTGAGATTGGAAGGCGGTTATTTCTGTCAGATTGTTCAACTTTCAAGGGAGGTTGACAATAAAAATGTGATTCAATACAACCAAGGATTTATTGTCAATAGTCATTTTACCTTTAATAGGAATACCCATCACAAGTAAGTAGCGTATAGCATGAGGAACTTTTTTTTGATTACACTTTGTTGTTGCTTTTTTTCAATACAATCTTTAGCTCAGCTTTCATCTATAAAAGTGGCCAAAGGAAACAGCATGGCTGTAGTATGCGCAAGTCCATATGCAAGTGTTGATGCGATGTACATGTTAAAGCATGGCGGTAATGCTTTTGATGCAGCGATTACAGCTCAGCTGGTTTTAGCTGTTGTTTATCCTCAAGCTGGCAATATTGGTGGTGGCGGATTTATGATTGCACATCAAAAAAATGGCAACAATATCTGTTTAGATTTCAGAGAAGTGGCACCATCAAAAGCGCATAAAGATATGTATATTGATGCTTCAGGAAAATTACAGCCACAACTATCCAAGGAAGGTCGTTTGTCTTGTGGAGTTCCAGGAACTATAGCAGGAATATTTGAAATGTTGAAATATGCAAAGCTTCCGTTCAGCACACTCATTGCTCCAGCAATTGAATATGCAAAAGATGGATTTCCTATCACGGAAAGAATGGCTAATGAGCTCAATGCAACACAAACTGAATTTTTAAGAAACAATTTAAATCCAACCGCATTTACATACAATACAGAATGGAAAGCGGGCGATATGCTGGTACAGCCCGAATTAGCGAAAACACTGGAGCTGATTAGAGATAAAGGAGTTAAAGGTTTCTACAAAGGAAAAACGGCAAGGTTGATTGTTGCAGAAATGAAAAAGGGTGGAGGTATAATTACCAGAAAAGACTTAAAGCAATACAAAGCCATTTACAGAACGCCATTAACATTTGATTACAAGAGCCATCAATTGCTTACCATGCCATTGCCAAGTAGTGGGGGAATAATTTTACAACAGTTGTTTGCAATGACTTCCTCAGTTGGTATGGATAATTTACTTTTTCAAGAACCCAAAGCCATGCAATTGGTGGTGGAAGCAGAAAGAAGAGCCTTTGCAGATCGTTCAACCTATATGGGTGATCCGGCTTTTATCAAAAACAATCCCATGCGTTTGCTTGATGAGCAGTATTTGAAAAAGCGGATGCAAGATTTCGTTTTTGGAAAAGCAGGAAGCAGCAACGTAACGGGGGCGGGAAATCCCTATGAAAGCGAAGAGACAACACATATCAGTATTGTAGATGAAGAAGGCAATGCGGTCTCACTAACGACTACGCTTAATGGTAATTTTGGAAGTAAAACTGTGGTTTCAGGTGCTGGATTCTTATTGAATAACGAAATGGATGATTTTAGCATTCAAGCCGGTGTTCCTAATATGTATGGCGTAACCGGAGGAGATGCTAATGCCATTGCGCCTCGTAAAAAAATGTTGAGCAGCATGACACCAACGATTGTGCTTAGGGACGGCTATCCGGAAATAGTTGTCGGAACGCCAGGAGGATCAACGATTCCTACAAGTGTGTACCAAACATTAAGTGCTATACTTGATTTCAATAAATCTCCCGAGGAAGCTGTTTATGCAAGAAAGTTTCATCACCAATGGACGCCCGACAAAATCTTTGTAGAGGAAGGTTTTGCTGAAAATACGCTTATTGATTTGCGGAGAATGGGTTACCAAATTCAGCAGAGAAGTCCGATTGGTAGAACTGAGCTTATCGTAATTACACAAAATGCAACTGATAAAAAGAAAAATATAATTGCAGTTGCAGACAAAAGAGGAGACGATGATGCCAGAACGGAACAGTCGGAGTAATAACAGTTTATTTAATTGTTTTTTACTGTCAATGAAATCAGGTAGTCAAATAAATTCGTTTCAGTAGAAATGCCAAGTTTTTTCCTTAGTCTGTACCTGCTAATTTCCACTCCTCTCACCGAAATATTCATCAGTTGAGCAATTTCTTTGGTAGATAAATTCATTCTTAGGTAAGTACATATTTTTATTTCATTCGCTGTAATATTGGGATGCACCTCTTTTAAAACCACCACAAAATCGCTGTGTACTTTATCGAAGTGTTGAGTAAAATGATCCCAGTCATCATCCATTTTTTCATCTTCTCCCAAAGCCTTGACCATTTTTTTGAGCTCTGCAATGGTTTTTTCATTGTCGATGGATTTGATGATTTGATTCAGTTCGGTTTTGATTTTGGAAAGTATCTCTCCTTTTTGAACAAGATGCATGGCGTTGGTTGCCAATTCTGAGTTTTTAAAATCAATTTCGCTTTGAAGCTTTTCGTTTCTTAAAGTAATTAATTCAGATTCAGCATTGTCAATTTCGAGTTGATGTAAGTATTGCAAACGTTTTTGCTCCTCTTCATATCTGTATTGCTGAAGTTTGAATTTTTGTTTTTGTTGTCGGTAGATTAAAAAGATACCTGCGCAAAAAAGGAGTAAGTAAAAAATGAAAGCAATTGGACTTCTGTAAAAGGGTGGTAGGATTGTAAATTTGAATTGGCTAACAGATGACTCCTTGCCAAAGTTGTTTTTTACTTTTACTTCAAATGTGTAGTCGCCTGGGCTAAGATTTGTGTAATCTTTTTCAGTCTTTCCTGACCATTCCGACCATTTGTTTTCTATGCCTTTTAACCTATAACTGTATTGTATATCTGCATCGTTAGGCATGCCTGGAACTGCAAATTCAAAATGAATGTCTTTCCAATCATCATTTATTTGTTGCATGGAATTATTGTCCTGCACATTCCGCGAATTGATTTGACCAAAATAGCCGCCAAAAATGGTACTGTCTTTTTGATTGTTGATTTTTACACTGCTTATTCTTACAACTGGAGGCGTGGTGTTCTTTTTGTATTTTTCGTAGTTGATATGAAAAAAGCCTTCTTCTGCACCCAATATAATGTTACGCTGATCTATGGGATATATAAATTCGAATCCGCTGAGCATTTTTTTATGAAGATTTTCCAGTAGGATGACCTGTGGTTTTTGAGCAGTGAAATCAATCACTCCAAGTGATTTTTCATGGATGAACCATAGGTTTCCATCTTTGTCTTCCTTGATGTATCTTATGCTTTGAGAACCAAGAAGTTCACTATAAAATTTGTTGGGTTGAAATTGATTAGTCGCTTGGTTGTATTCATAAATGCCTTTTTCAGTGGCGGCAACTACCTGGTTTTTAATTTTGTAAATGTGGTTGTTGATGGTAAAAGGTAGGCCTTTCTTTTCATCGTATAACTCGCTTCTGAATTGACCATAAGCGTTCTTGGTGATTTTATATATTCCATGATAGGGATGAGATACCCAAATGTTTTCATTTTTATCAACTGCTATATATCTTGAAGTTTCATTGAAGTCAGGGATGGTAAATGAAGGACTAAACGTGGTATTTTGAAAATTGAAATATTGAATTCCCTTGTAATTACCAGCGATGACACTGGAGGCAGGAAATACATTGCTAAGCGGCAGATAATTCCAGAACCCCGTAGCGTTTAGGAGTGGTTGAGCAACATAATTATTAATGATAAAAGAACCCTCATGGTGTCCGAGTAATAACTTTCCGTTTATCTCTGATAGATTCCATACTTGTCCGTTGGTATTCGCTACGGGCGAAAAATTACCCATGCTGAAGCTTAGGTCTTTTCTGTTTTGCAATTCAGTATGGTAAACTCCACTT
>CANHMN010000173.1 GCA_947461645.1 Chitinophagaceae bacterium
TGAGTCGGGGAGTAGTTGACAGCAGAGATGTAGTTTATTTTTTGAGTTGCATTTTTCTGATGCTTTTTATTACCAAAAAAAACATGGATAACCGCTGAGATGAAATTTTTGAAGAACATTTTTGGTACTGTTTGGGGCTTGCCTTTTATCGTAATCTTGCTCGTTGTTGCCAATGTCTTGGCTTCTCGTTGGCATGCGCGATTTGATCTTACTTCAGAAAAGAGATTTACCCTGTCTGATTCTACTGAAGCACTTCTTCAAAAACTAAATAACCCTGTAGAGATAACAGTTTTGTTGAAGGGAAACTATCCCAGTGGATTTAAAAAAATAGCTTCTTCAACAGAAGATATTTTACGAACCTTCAAAGAATTGGCTGGAAGCAAACTGCAATTTCGTTTCGCCGCTCCGGATGAAATGATTGGAAAGTCCAGCGTTAGCTATGCAGATACTGCTCTTGCATTGGGTGCAGAATCCATCAACCTTACCTCTCAACTCAAAGATGGACAGCAACAACAACTTGTATATCCAGTTGCGTTGGTTTCCTCCAACGGTAAAATGATTGTAGCTCCTCTTTACAAGGGTAAGACGCCATTGATAACCAATGATGCATTGGCAAATGCTGAAGCCTTGTTGGAATACCAACTTGCCAATGCTCTATTCCACCTCAACCAACCCCAAAAACCTATTGTTGGGTATGCCGTTGGAAACGGAGAGCCCATGGATTTGACTGTTTATGATCTTGCAGAAAATACCCTTCAAAAGGACTATGACTTGCAGCTGATCAATATTGCTACCCAGCCCTTCATCAATCCGCTTTGTGAGCTTCTCGTGATCGTTAAGCCAACGCTAACTTTTACTGCGGATCAAAAACTCAAGATTGACCAATACATCATGCAGGGGGGTAAAGTGATGTTTTTTCTCGACAGGCTTGATGCAGAAATGGACAGCCTGCAAATAAAAAATGAAGTGATTGCGTATGACCGTGAATTAAACCTCAATGACCTTTTATTTAAATATGGTGCAAGAATAAATGGCAACTTACTGATGGATTTGCAATGCGACTACCTTCCGTTTGATGTTAGTGGAAACGGTCAATATGATTTTTTACCCTGGAATTATTTTCCGGTACTGGAATCTTCTGAAAATCATCCCATCAACAAAGGATTGGGATTTGTATGTGGGAAGTTTGTAAATACCATAGACACTGTTGAAGCCGAAGGCATTAGCAAAACTGTATTGCTTTATTCTTCCGCAAATGCCAGAACAATTTCTACGCCTGCACTTATCAGTGGTAAGGAAAATGTTGCATCACCCGTTGATGATCAATATCATTTTCAACATTTGCCTGCAGCTGTATTGCTCGAGGGTAAGTTTCGTTCAATGTTTGCCAACCGGTTAACCAACGCCATGAAGGATAGTCTTGACGCTGTTGGTATGCCTTTTTCTACACAGGCACTCAAACCATCAAAAGTTTTGGTGGTGGCAGATGGTGATATTGTGCTAAATCCGGTGATTAAAGGAAATCAACCAACAGGAATGGGTACAAATCCTTACACTATTGGAACAGAACGTGAGTTCCCTTTTGCCAACAGAGATTTTGTTTTGAATGCTGCGGAATACATGATAAACGACAACGGGCTTTCAGCTGCCAAATCAAAAGAGGTGAAAGTTTATTTGATGGATCCGAAAAAAGTAAGAGCTGAAAAATCATTTTGGATCCTGATCAATGTTTTAACGCCCATTGTTGGTATATTACTATTTGCAATAGTCTTTCAATGGATCAGAAAAAGAAAATACATTAAATAAGTAAAGATGGAAAATACACCTTCATGGATTTACCTGGTTTTTGGTGCAGTGATGTTGGCCGGATTGGCATTAGACCTTGGCCTTATCTCTAAAAAAGATACGGTAGTAACCTTTAGAAAAGCCCTCTTTCAAACCTTGCTATGGGTAGCCTTTGCTTTAGGTTTTTTTGTGTTTTTGTGGATCAACAAAAGTGAAAAAACCGCCCTCGAGTACCTCAGTGCTTACATTATGGAGTGGAGCTTGAGCATCGATAATATTTTTGTATTCATCATTATTTTCTCCGCCTTCAAAATCAAAGAGCAATTTTACGGAAGAGTGTTGCTCATTGGCATACTTATGGCTATCGTTTTTCGATTTGCTTTTATAACAGTTGGCGTGGCATTGGTTAATCAGTTTCATTGGATACTTTATGTTTTCGGTTTGTTCCTACTTTACACCGGATACAAAATGTTCACCATCAATGAAGATGAGGAATTTAATCCCAAAAGCTCTGCAGTATATAAGCTGATGAACCGGTTTTTGCCCTTGGTTCCACATGATGGTAACGGAAAATACATCATCAAAGAAAATGGTAAACCTGCATATACCACACTTTTTGTAGTAGTTGTATTGCTAGCCGGCATTGATCTTGTATTTGCCCTCGACTCCATTCCTGCAGTGATTGGAATTTCTAAGGATAAGCTTGTGATTTATACTTCAAATATTTTTGCTGTACTGGGTTTACGAAGTTTGTTTTTCATACTCCGTACCGCTGTCAGTAAATTTGATTACCTGCAGCAAGGAATTGCCGTTGTGCTCATGTTCATAGGAACAAAAATGCTGCTCGAGAAGTGGATAAGCTCCAAATTTCAAAATGAAATGTCTCAGGTGCTTATTTCACTGGCCGTAATATTAGGCTGTATTTTCTTTTCTATTTTGTACTCCATATATCATCGTAAAAAGGGGGTGCCCAAGGATGTTTAATATCATTAACCACTCAATGGTAAAATTTGTACTATACTGTAACTGACATACAAAACATTATCAAAGCCGGTTTGGTTAAGCCTTTAATTGAAGGGCACATCGCGTATCTGCTTACGGATAGCAGAAGCCTCTCTTTTCCGGAACAAACCCTTTTTTTTGCATTACCCGGACCAAGAAGAAACGGCAATTCATTTATAGCAGAACTTTATGAAAAGGGCGTCAGGAATTTTGTATTGAATAGCAATACAGAAATGGATGTCAATGCCTTTCCAAAAGCAAATTTGTTTTTTGTTGAAGATGCTCTTCATGCTTTGCAAACGCTGGCGAAATACCATAGGGAAACCAATTCTTATCCTGTTATTGGTATTACCGGCAGCAATGGAAAAACCATCATCAAAGAATGGTTGTATCAATTGTTACATACCCATTTCAAAATTGTAAGAAACCCTAAAAGTTACAATTCACAAGTTGGTGTTCCTTTAAGTGTTTGGCAAATGAAGACGGAGCATAACCTGGGAATTTTCGAAGCAGGAATTTCTCTGCCTAATGAAATGGCATTACTTCAAGAGATCATTCAACCGGAGATAGGTGTGTTGGGCTTTATGGGTGATGCACATGCAGAAGGATTTTCAGATTTTTCATACAAGCTCGATGAAAAACTTCAGCTTTTCAAATGCTGTAAAGTCATTGTTTATTGTTCAGATGATTCCTTGGTGAAGCAGGCTGTTGAGCGGCATTTCGCCTCCAACCAACCAAATACATTATTGTTGGACTGGAGCAAAACACATAATGCAAAACTAGCTGTGGTAAAAATGGAAAAATCATTTCATTCAACAAAAATTGAATGCAGCTACCAAAACAAGAATTTTGTTTTTAGCATTCCATTTACTGATGAGGCTTCGATTTACAATGCACTTACTTGCTGTACTGTAATGCTTTACCTTAACCCAGACACAACGGTCATTCAAAAAAACATGCTACAATTAAAGCCTGTCAGCATGAGGCTTGAATTAAAAAAAGGAGTGAACCAATGTTCCATCATCAACGACAGCTACAACAATGATATAGACTCTTTGAAAATGGCACTTGATTTTTTGGAGCAGCAGGAGGGCAATGCAAAAAAGACGGTCATATTAAGTGATATTTATCAATCCGGCATAAACA
>CANHMN010000174.1 GCA_947461645.1 Chitinophagaceae bacterium
GAACTGCTTTTGCTTTTGGAAAAAGCCAAAAAACTTTATCCTGATAGAAAAAGCAGAAAAAAGAAAAAGTTGTTTTCTTTTTAAGTGAACATTTCTCTTACTTTATCAAAAAAAGACTTTTCCGTTTTTTCAGGATTGGGAGCAAAGTTTTTAGATCCAGCCATTTTTTCCAACATGGTTTTTTCCTCTGAAGATACCTGCTGTGGAGTCCAGATGTTTACATGTATCAATTGATCTCCTTTTTCATAGCTGTTTACGTTTGGAAAGCCTTTGCCTTTTAGTCTGAATATTTTACCACTTTGGGTTCCCGGGGGTATTTTTATCTTGGCCCTTCCGTCGATGGTAGGAACCTCTACTTGAGTGCCAAAAACAGCATCCGGAAAAGAAAGATAAAGGTCAAAAGCTACGTTTAAACCATCCCTTTGCAATTGTTCATGGGCTTCCTCTTCAATCTGCACGATTAAGTCGCCAAACCCGCCGCCTCTTTCCCCAATATTACCTTTGCCAGATACGCTTAGTTGCATTCCTTCTTGCACGCCTGCCGGGATATCGATTGTTACTGTTTCTTCACCATAAACCCTTCCTTCTCCTTTACAGCTATTGCATTTGGAGGTTATGGTAGTTCCATCTCCATTACAAGTTGGGCAGGTACCAACGGTTTGCATCTGTCCAAGAAATGTATTTTGAACCTTCCTCACTTGTCCGTTACCGTTACAAGTAGAACAAGTTTGTACACTGTTCTTGTCTTTGGCTCCGCTACCCTGACAAGTGGTGCACTTGATGTATTTTTTGATTTTGATGGTTTTGCTGGCTCCTTTAGCCATTTCCTCAAAATTCATTTTGATTTTAACACGGAGGTTACTGCCTCTTCTGCCTCCTGACTGACGTCTGCCACCACCTCTGTTTCCAAAGAAACTTCCAAAACCCTCATCGCCAAATATGTCACCGAACTGGCTGAAAATATCATCCATATTCATACCACCACCAAATCCACCGCCGCCTCTGCCCTGATTAAATGCATTGTGTCCAAAACGATCGTATTGCGCTTTTTTGTCAGAGTCATTCAATACTTCATAAGCCTCTGCTGCCTCTTTGAATTTCTCTTCTGCAGCCTTATCACCCGGATTTCTGTCCGGATGGAATTGCATGGCCACTTTCCTGTAGGCCTTCTTTATTTCTTCTTGTGATGCATTTTTGGAGATGCCCAGTATTTCGTAATAATCTCTTTTATCTGCCATGATGGGTTTCTGTTACCAGTTTGTCTATTTCTGTTTTTATTTGCCTACTACAACTTTAGCAAAACGAATAATTCGATCGTTTAAGTAATATCCTTTTTCTAATTCATCTATTACTTTACCTGCAAAATCCTGACCAGCTTCTATTTCAGTGATGGCCTCGTGCTTTTCCACATCAAAGTCTGTATTGATGCTCTCCATCGATTTTAGGCCTTTTTGGTGCAGAATGGATCTTAGTTTGTTGAAAACGAGCAAAGTGCCTTCATGATTTTCCACTGCTTGAGCATTTTTTATCTGTTTTTCAGCTCGGTCGCAATCATCAAGCACCTCTAACAAAGAAATGATAACATCCTTTCCTGCGGTGAGGTTAAGTTCCATTCTTTCTTTTGCCGTTCTTCTTTTGAAATTGTCAAATTCAGCAAACAGACGCAAATATTTGTCTTTTTGCTCTGCCAATTCAGATAAAATGTTTTCCATATTTTTACCGTTGCCTTCAGCATCAGCAGGCATATCGTTTGTTGCCTTTTCTACTGTTTCATTCTCCATTGTTTCTGATGCGGCGTTCAATTCATTTTTATTTTCTTCCATATTATAAAGATTTCCAAACGTTTTTATACAAACATGTTGCCAATGTCCGGCAGCAGACAATTTGACACAAAATTATAAGCTAAAACAAAGCTGGAAATTACCTAACAACCTGAAACTTTCCGGATTCAATGATCAACCCGTTTTTGTCACGTAATTGAAAGATGTAAATGCCTCTGTAGAAGTTATCCAGTCTAATGGTATTGTGAGGGTAAATGTTTCTGATTTCAGCGATTTTTTTACCCATGAGACTGAAAACCATCAATGAATAGTGATTGTTACTTGATTTTTGCAAATCAAAGCTTATGGTAGTTGTTGCAGGATTAGGATAAAATCGCACAACCCTTGCTGGATAGGGGTTGATATCAAAACCATTTTTATTTTGAGCTTTTAACTCAAACATTGATAGGCTGATCAGAGTTAGCAATATGTAAATACGTTTCTTCACGACCATGAAGGTAACAAAATTCTTAAATAATCCACGCTGATATAAAACAAAATGTCAGCGTGGATCTAAAAAGTTTTCCCAGTATTTAGGCTTACAAACGAGATAAAATCTCGTTTATGGCTGTAAAATCAGGCACATCTCCTGCGCTTTCCAATATTTCTGCGTATTGAATCACCCCTGATTTGTCAACAATAAATGCAGATCTTTTGCTAACGCCACGCATGTTCATATCTGTAAATGAATCATATATGGTATCGTATAAAGCAGACACTTCTTTGTTGAAATCACTGAGTAAGGTGAAATTTATCTGCTGAAGTTCTTTAAATTTAGCTAGCGTAAAAATAGAGTCAACCGAAATAGCTAAAACTTCCGCGTCTGCATTTTGATATTTTGCAATATCGTCTCTTACACCGCAAAGTTCGGTTGTACAAACTCCAGTGAAAGATTGAGGGAAAAACAAGAGCAGTACATTTTTTTTGCCTGAAAAATCATTGAGCGAAATTTTTTCTTTCGAAGAAGAATAAAGGTTGAAATCTGGAGCTTTTTGTCCAACTTGAATTGACATAGTTTATATTTTTTTCAAAGAAACAAAAAATTAATCAATTAGTTCATTATACCAAAAAAAGTAATGCCCTGCAATTTTGCAGGGCATACTCATCCAAACAATCCATAAAACAAAATGCGGTTGAATATTTTTTGAATAGACAGGGATCCCTGTACTATCTTTTTTTTAAATTGAAGAAATTAAAATTTCGGACATTTTACAGCATCCATACTGCTGTTGTTCTTTTTGGCTTTTTGGTAGGCGAGTGACAATTCAAATCCCCCCTGGCCATTGCTACTTTGTTTGAGCATAGATATATTGGCATCATAGCTGGCTGAAATTGACATTCCGTTGATTTCCAATTTAGCTACTGGGATAATTGCATCTTTCCATCTGAGGTAGCTTCCCAAGTGTAAGCTGTATCTTGACACTTCGGCATTGTCAAGTCTCATAGTATATAAAGCACCTCCGATAATTTCTTTGTGGTTTCCTTGAACACTATAATCAGACTGAAGAGTAAAGTATGATTTTTCAGTCATACTCATTCTTATACCGAATGAACCTACCCATTTTGGTGTCATTCTTACATCTTCTGATTCGTAAAAGGAAGTCTTTTTTGCCTGATTGAAATGATGGTAAGCAACTGCTGCATAAAAATTGTTATCAAAGTTCTCACCAATTTGATTGTTCAAACTCATTCCTACGCTTCCGTCCAAATAGGCGTATGATGGTTTTAGAAAAGTTTCTCCATCTGCTATTTCACTATTGTAAGCATTACCATCGTACTGGTTGTTGGTAGTCATTTTACTTCTGTCAAATCTTCTTTGAACCAATCCACCCATAAATCCAAATGACAGATAAGTATTTCTTTCGGCACTAAGAGATTTGTGGTAGTTAAATGAAGGCAACACTTGTGTAGATGTAAGTGCAATTGTACCTGCTTTGTCATAAACCACTTGTCCGCCTATGGTAATGAAATCATCTGCAGCACCAACTTTCTTTTTTACTTCTGCACTTAAAGAAGTAGTTTGGTACGGAACAGTAACTGAATTCCACTGAGAACGAATTACTGATTGAAGTCTAACATCTCCGGAAAACAAACCAGCCAGTGA
>CANHMN010000175.1 GCA_947461645.1 Chitinophagaceae bacterium
CTTTGTTTTCTGTTGTTCTTTTGATATAGGGAGGTAAGGGGATGTCCCCGGCCAGCGAAAGGATTTCCGCAAAGCTTAAATCTTCGGGAGTCCAACTGAACTCGATGATGTAGGCTTCAGTTATAGTTTCTACAACAACAGCTTTTAGTATCATTTTTCGGTCATGACCTATGGCCATTTCAAGAAAAGGTTCTTTCCATTTCGACATACCACCAACCATGCATTTCCATCGCGCTTTTTTCTTTTGACTCATTACAGTGGCATAATCGTTGATTTTTTCTGCGGGCTCCAAACAAAAAACCTCAATCTTACTACCTGTTTTTTTCTCGAACCTTAGTCTGGCATTGATTACTTTACTGTCATTAAAAACAAGCAAACTATTTTCAGGCAAGTGATTGTGAATATGGAAGAATAAATCTTCTTTTATTTCTCCTTTACGGTAAACCAACAATTTCGACTGGTCGCGCTCCTCTAACGGAAAGAGGGCTATACGGCTCTCATCCAAGTCATAACTGTATTCCTGAATGGAAATATCTTTCGGATTCATAGTATAGCTTAAATTCGATTTTTCTTGATTTCTTCAACAATTGCAGGATCCAACAATGTGGTGGTGTCACCAAGGTTTTCTGTATCACCTTCGGCTATTTTTCTGAGAATTCTTCTCATAATTTTACCACTTCTAGTTTTAGGCAATCCGCTCACAAATTGAATTTTATCTGGTTTTGCTATGGCTCCTATTATTTTTGAAACTGTTTGATTGATGTCTTTTTTCGTATGTTCTTCATCAATATGTATTCCGTTGAAGATTACAAAAGCATATATTCCTTGCCCTTTGATGTCGTGAGGATAACCAACAATGGCACTTTCCACCACGCCACTATGCATGTTGATGGCATTTTCAAGTTCCGCAGTTCCTATTCGGTGTCCGCTTACATTTAACACATCATCAACGCGGCCTGTTATTCTGTAATTTCCTTCTTCATCTCTTATACAACCATCACCGGTGAAGTATAAATTTTCGTAGGTTGAAAAATAGGTAGTCCGGCATCTCTCGTGATCGCCATAAGTTGTTCTTAGCATTCCCGGCCAGGGGAATTTCATGCAGAGGTTTCCTGAAACTCCATTGCCTTCTATTTCGTTTCCCTTTTCATCTATAAGTACAGGCTGAATGCCAGGAAGCGGAAGGGTTGCAAAGCAGGGTTTTGATTTGGTTACTCCGGCCAAATTTGAAATCATTATTCCGCCAGTTTCTGTTTGCCACCAGGTATCCACAATTGGACAATTGTTTTTTCCTACATGATCATCATACCAATGCCAAGCCTCTTCATTAATAGGTTCCCCAACGGTGCCGAGTACCTGCAATGAAGAAAGATCTTTATTGTTGATAGGGTCTGTACCAAAACTCATCAAGCTTCTGATGGCTGTGGGCGCGGTGTAGAGAATATTTACAGCATGCTTCTCTACAATATCCCAGAATCTTCCTGCATCAGGCCATGTTGGGATGCCTTCAAACATCAAGGTGGTAGCTCCTGCACTCAACGGTCCATAAACAATATAGCTGTGCCCGGTAATCCAACCAATATCTGCTGTGCAAAAATGAACTTGTCCCGGTTGGTATTGAAATACGTTTACAAAAGTATAATTAGCCCATACCATATAACCTGCGCAAGTATGAACAACTCCTTTGGGTTTTCCTGTACTTCCTGAAGTGTAGAGGATAAAGAGCATATCCTCAGCATCCATTGACACTGCAGGAAAACTACTCAACCCTGATTCCTCTACTTTTTTCATTTCGTTTTCCCAAAAACAATCTCGTCCTTCAATCATACTAACGGGCTGCCCTGTACGCGTAAGTACAATTACTTTTTTTACCGAAGGACAGTTTATCAAGGCTTCGTCGATGACTGGTTTAAGAGGTATGGTTTTGTTGCCTCTGAATGCACCATCAGCAGTAACAACGATATTGCATTGCGCATCCTGGATTCTGTCGCTTACGCTTTGTGCAGAAAATCCACCGAAAACAACAGAATGAATTGCCCCGATTCTTGCACATGCTAAAACAGCAATAGTGAGTTCAGGAACCATCGGCATATAAATACAAATCCTATCACCTTTTTGTGCCCCGTTGTTTACAAGCACTTGTGCAAAACAACAAACTTGGTTGTGGAGTTCTTGGTAAGTAAGCGTTCTGGATGTCTCTGAAGGATCATTTGGCTCCCATATAATAGCAGGGTCATTTGCCTTCGAAGGCAACCACCTATCTATGCAGTTTTCGGTTATGTTCAATTTAGCGTCTTTGAACCATTCAACTTTAGGTTCAGAGAAATTCCAGTTCAATACCTTGCTCCATTTTTGATGCCACACAAAATGTTCAGCTATTTCACTCCAAAAAGCTTCAGGATTTTGAATGCTTTTTTGGTGCTGATAATGGTAGTTTTCGAGTGAGGTTATTTGATAGGGATAAGCCATAGTAATAGATTATTGCAGACGCTAAAAATAAAATTAATTCTGCAAACCCTGGTATACCATTTCCAGCAATTTAGGCCTGAGGTTAAGTGCCTTGAAAACACCATTGTCTTCCGGATAAATTCTGTTGCTCAAGAAAACAAACACTAATCCATTTTCAGGATCGGCCCATGCGCAAGTGCCTGTAAATCCAGTATGACCGAAAGTTAATGCAGAGCTTGATAAAGCAGGATACGGCTCTTGTCTGGTGGAATTGTCTTTTTCTGGTTTATCAAATCCCAAACCTCTTCTGCTTATTTTGCTGTGATAAGCCGTGAATGTTGAAACAGTTTCTTTTTTGAAAAATGATTTTCCATTCCAGGCACCTCCATTAACAAGCATTTGCATGATGGCACCCACGTTGTAAGCATCTCCAAACAAACCTGCATGTCCTGCAATACCATTCATTAATGCGGCTCCCTGATCATGTACATAGCCTTTTAGTTCTCCATTTCTGAAGATGCGCTCCTTTGTCGACGGAACAATTCTATCAGTCGCAATAAATCTCAATGGCTTGTAACCGATGGATTTCAATCCCATAGGTTGATAGAAATTCTTGTACACATATTCCTCCAAAGGCGTTTTGGTGACAGCTTCAACTATCTTCCCTAATAGAATAAAGTCTATGTCACTGTAAACGTATTTTTTTTCTTTGCTGACAGGGGAGGCTATGATTCTTTGCATAAAGGAATCTAGGATGTCATTTCTTAAAATTATAGTTTTGGTAACCTCGTTCGAGAAGTTTATGCCGGGAGTTTCCTGATAATATTCTTTCTTAAGCAGACTGTCTTCACCCAAAATCTCTTTGTAAAATGGAATATAGGGTTGAAGTCCGGCTTCGTGCAACAACAATTGCTCAATTTTAATTTTCGCCTTGTTGCTTTTTTTGAGTTCAGGCAAATAAGTGGATATCGATTTATTAAGCTTGATTTTGCCTTCTTCGCGTAGTTTCATCACCGCCAATGTTGTAGAAAGGATTTTCGTAAGGGAAGCTAGGTCATAGACAGAAGCTCCGCTGATGGGGTCCTTTTTCTCATAGGTTTGAAATCCGTAAGATTTATCGAGCAATATTTTTCCGTCCTTCAACACCAAGAGACTTCCGCCCGGCATGGCTTCCCTTTGCATGGCATCGTTGATGGTGGAATCTAATTTTAAAATTGCTGATTGCTTGAGTATTGATCGTTCTTGCGCACTTGCAAATGGAAGACCGGTTAAGTTATTGTTGATGCCATAACCAAATTTGTATTGATTGCAAACCGATACAGGCAAAACGCCTTTGAACGGAAGCTCTCCCTGGAGCATATCAATAGCTATGTTATGAACGATGCTGTCATCCTCATAACAAACGGCAAGGTTATTTGCATCGCACCAGTTTTTTACGGCATAAGCATTGCCAAAAAGA
>CANHMN010000176.1 GCA_947461645.1 Chitinophagaceae bacterium
TCCAAAGTAACATTGGGCCCACATCAATTTAAGAACTGGATTAAATGGGGTGACTGAAAAGTTGTCCAACTCAGCAGTTTCTGTTCCATCACCACCACCACCACCACCAAGGTCGGCGTCATCGCTCATTATATCGCCGATGTGCCAGGCAGAACCATTGTATAGGGCTGAAAGTGGTGTGTATGTGGCATTAACTGCCTTTACCATTTCTGCTTCGTTTTGATAATAATCGTTCAACGTGCTAATGGGAATGGTTGGCTCAACATCCAAAGCGTTCTTTTTACATTGAGTAAAAAACAAACCTAGTACAATAACTAAAAAGAGTTGTTTGAAAAATAACTTGTTCATATCATTAATTTGATGGTAATTAAAAATCAATTGTCGCTCCGGCAATGAATGTTCTCGACTGAGGATAGAAGCCTATATCTACCCCTCCTCCTACTTCAGGATCCATACCAGTATAGTTGGTGAAGGTCAACAGGTTTTGTCCGCTAACATAAATTTGTGCTTTTTTCACGCCCATTTTGGAAACCCATTTTGCAGGTGCTGAATACGCTACTCTTACATTCTTTACCCTCAGGTAAGAACCATCTTCCACAAAGCGGTCGGACACTCTGTTGTTTCCGTTGGGATCATTCAATATCATCCTAGGCATGTCGTTAGAGGTGCCTACTCCTGTCCACCTACCTAACACATCTCTGGAGTAGTTTCCGTTACTCACACCACCTTCAGTATACCATCTGGTAAAGTTGAGTACTTTGTTTCCTTGAGAACCTTGAATGAATAAAGTAAGTTCTATATTCTTGTAATTGATAGATTGGGTTAGTCCATAGGTAAATGTAGGATTGAAATTTCCTATGTTGGTTCTGTCTTTATCATTGATGATACCATCTGCGTTTAGGTCTTTAAACTTGATGTCGCCTGGTGCGGTACTTGTAGCTGGATCAGTACCTGCAGTTTGAACGGCATGATTTCTGATTTCATCATACGATTGAAAAATACCTTCGGTAACAAATCCGTAAAAATAATCAACCGGAAATCCTTCTTCAATTCGTTTACTGCCTCCCGTTATACGCGCAAATCCGTTGTCAATTGTTGCAGACAAACCCATAGATGCAATTTTATTTCTGTAAGTGCCCAATACAGCATTTGAAGTCCAGCTTAAATTGTTTGTCTTTACTATTTTGGCATTCAAAGTAAGGTCTATACCACGATTTTGCATGATTCCCGTATTGAATGGAACAGATTCATACGTTCCTGAAACCAATGGTGGTGCAACATACAAAATGAGGTCAATTGACCTGCGTTGGTAAACATCAAACGAAAGATTGATTTTACTGTCAAATGCTGTGGCATCAACACCCAAATTGATTTGCTCGTTTTTTTCCCATTTGATGTTGGGATTAAATGTTCTGCTTGGAGCAGCTGCGCTAACAATACCTCCTGAACCATTGGAATTGCCAAAAGTATATTGGAATGACTGATTGATACTTTGTATGAATGCGTTTCCTGTTACATCAGGATTTCCTGTATAACCAAAGCTACCTCTCACTTTCAATTCATCTACCCATTTAACATTTTCCATGAAAGGTTCTTGCGAAAGTCGCCAAGCTGCAGAAACAGATGGGAAGGTTGCGAATTTGTTTCCTGGTGCGAAATTGGAAGTCCCGTCTCTTCTGATTGAAAAGCCAAAGTAACCTCTGTTGTCAAAATCATAATTGACTCTTGCAAAGTAAGAAACAGCTCTTTTATTAATACCGTCTTCTGCTGCATTGTAGGTTTGAGAAACATCTGTAGGTAAAAACACCTGATTGTTCAATACCGGAATATTCTGTGTGAATGTTCCGCCTCTTCCAGCTACAACATAAGAATATTTGTTTTCCTGGAAAGTATATCCTGCTATTGCATTTACTTTATGCTTTTTAAGGAATGTTTTATCATAAGCTAAAGTGTACTCAGCAAGAAAATCGGGGTACAACCCTTTTTGAACAGAATAGTTGGTTAAATTAAAAACATTACCGCCTGAGGCTGGAGTTGCAGGGCTAAAATTGTTGATTTCTTGGTAGTTGTAATCTGCTCCAAACAAAGCCTTGAACTTGAATTGCTTCAACAATGTTATTTCAGTAAATAAATTTCCATTAAACCTGTACTTGGTAAATTGATTTTTAGGAACTTCAAGCTGATATATTGGATTAGGCTCGCTGAAACCATCCACACTACCGTTACCGCCGGCATATGTTCCATCAGCATTTCTTGGTGCAACAGTTGGAGGCGCCATCAGCCCAAGCAAAATCACACTATTAAAAGGGGAATAGGTATCAGCTGCATGTTCGGTGAATTTGTTCAAAGAAATGGAGTTGCCTATTTTGATACGATCGTTCACCTTCACATCTCCATTGAATCTCAAATTAAACCTTTCCACGTCTGTTTTATAAATGATCCCATCCTGTAAAAAATATCCGGCAGAGAACAGATACTGAGCTTTATCCGAACCTCCGCTGGCAGTGATGTTTACACTTTGCATGGCCGCTCTTCTGAAAACTTCCTTCAGCCAATCCGTTCCTCGACCATATTGAGATTCAACAGCATTGTAGTCGGAGAGCTTGGGTATGGTAGACAAACCGCTTGCAATTCTCGCCTCTGAATTCATGATGGCATATTCTTTCGCATTGAGCATAGATGGCAATTGCCATGCTTGCTGTATACCTCTGTATATGTCAACATTCAAACTCACTCTGCCTGGTTTACCTCTTTTGGTGGTAATCATGATAACACCATTTGATGCACGCTGACCATAAATAGAAGCTGCCGCTGCGTCTTTCAAAACATCTATAGATTCGATATCTCCAGTTCCGAATGAATTTAGAATATTGTCTGCATTCTGATCTGGTAAAGGATAGCCATCAACTACTATCAAAGGATTATTTGTACCGGTAATGGAGGAAATCCCTCGTATCCTGATTCTTGTACCACCGGTACCTCCCGGAGCACCACTATTTTGAATGATGGTAACCCCCGAAACCTTACCCTGTAAGGCTTGTGCGGCATCTGCTGTAGGAGTGGATGTTATATCTTTTGAAGAAACTGAAGATACTGCAGTAGAGAGATCCCTTCTTTTTTTACTTCCATAACCAACTACAACAACCTCGTTGCCAATTAATTCCTCCATAACGATATCGAGGAATTTCGTTTTTTCATTGAACTTCACATCCTGACTTTTCATACCGGCATAGCTGATGGTCAAAACACCAGAATTTTGAGTTACATACAATTCAAACTCACCTTTGCTGTCTGTTCCTGTGCCGTTATCGGTTCCTTTGAGAATAATGGTTGCCCCATTCAATGATTCACCGCTTGCTTTACTTTTTACTTTACCGGTTATCTTCATTTGCCCGAAAGCAACTTGAAGAGTACCGAAAAAAAGCAATAGCGCAAATGAAATTGCTGATCTTAGCTTCATGGTTGAAATTTTAATTGTTTGTTTTTGTTTTCCTTTTATAATTAATGTTTTATTTTCTTTCGTTTACTGTCATTTTGATAACCTTTTTAAACAACTCTGTTTCAACTTCAACAAAATATATGCCTGAAGACAGCTGATGATTTATTTGAAACACATTTATTCCTTGTATTGATTTTATTTTACGTACTAAAACTATTCTACCCATCAAGTCCCTTACAACGATAAAGACCTCTTTGTCTCTGAGTATCCCGTTCTCGAACTTAATGCTGAATTGTCCATTATTTGGATTGGGGAATAGTATAGGATTACTATCACTGAACGCTTGAGGGGTGTTTTTGTTTGCAATTACTTTAGGATTGTTTTCTGTTCCAACAGGACATCCTGTATGCGTTAACGTTACAGATTTCGCAGTAGTGCTCTGAA
>CANHMN010000177.1 GCA_947461645.1 Chitinophagaceae bacterium
AACCAGTTTACTAAAAATGCAGAAACAATCGCTGTGAGAATCATTGATCCCCAGTTACCCATATTCAGGGCTTTTTGAACTGTGTCTGTGTTGATTTTTGCAGATTCGCTAATCCTAACAAACAGTGTTCCTACAATTGAAAATAATATACCCACACCTGCAATCAACATGGGAAGTACGATAGGAGAGAAACCATTTAAAGAATCTCCAGCGCCAATAATTGTAGTTTGTTGTCCAAGTACAATAGTAGCCAAAACAGTTGCTACATAAGAACCGAACAAATCGGCACCCATACCGGCCACGTCACCTACGTTGTCGCCCACATTGTCTGCAATAGTTGCAGGGTTGCGAGGATCATCTTCCGGAATACCGGCTTCAACTTTACCTACTAGGTCAGCACCTACGTCGGCTGCTTTGGTATAGATACCGCCACCTACACGTGCAAAAAGTGCAATGGATTCAGCACCCAAAGAAAAGCCAGTCAATACTTCTATGGTTCTAACCATTTCTTCTGAATTGATGGCTGCATCAGGAGCAAAGAAATGTTTTAATACAATATACAATCCACCTAGTCCGAATACTGCCAAACCTGCAACCCCAACACCCATAACTGCTCCCCCGGTAAAAGAAACCTGAAGGGCTTTACTCAAACTTGTTCTGGCAGCCTGTGCAGTACGAACATTTGCTTTTGTTGCTGCTTTCATTCCGATATATCCTGCAGTGGCACTTAAAACCGCTCCAAATGCAAAGGCGATCGCTATGCTCCAATGTGAGTTGGAGTTTGAATTGGCCATCACGGCTAACAACAAACCAACTATAGCAACAAAATACCCTAGAATTTTCCATTCTGCCTTTAAGAAGGCCATTGCACCTTCGGCAATGTAATCACTGATTTCCTTCATGCGAGGAGTTCCGGCATCTTGTTTAGATACCCAATTGAATTTAAAAAAGGTGTACAAGAGGCCAATGAGGCCCATTGCAGGAACGATGTAAATCAAATTTTCCATAATAGTTATATAAGCTGTTTTTGGACGGCAAAAATATGGAAATTATGGCAATTTTTAACAAATCACCCCTTTGATTATCAATGTAAAACGGAGTTGTTGGTATGAAATTCGAGTAAAAAACTACCGATTGATGATTTTGTGTAAGGATTTTACTGTTGAAGTATTATTTTACCTCGTATACTATGCGCATGATATTGTTCTTGCTGAAATCAGTTTCGATGTTGAATGATTTTCTTTTCTTTCCATCAATTATTTCAAGAACTGAGGTATTGGGCGGTATAGAACCCAAATTATTTGCAACAAAGGTAATTTCATTGTTGCCTGGATTTAAGGGCACCTTAAAAAACTGAGGATTGTTTCTTACTCTCATTCCCTTCACTATCCATTTGTTGTTTACCAACAAGGAAATACTGTCACCATCGTCAATCGCATCATCCCAAATGGCTAAAGTGATTTCAGGTGAATTAGTGATGATGTTGCCAATCCACTTGTTTTGTCTGTTAAGCGATGTGTCTGTGTTTTGTTGATTTTTATTGAATTGTTCCTTGTTGTAGTCCTCAGGATAAACTATTTCCTTAAATGTGGTAAGTGTGGAGTCGGCTTTTGAATAAATAATTTTTGCTACAATAAAAGTGGCATCCTTGTTCTCAGGGCTAGCGAAGGAAACAGTTCTTTTGCTATTTTGATGAATGTCAAGATTGAAAGTTGCTGAACAGGGAGGACGATTGCCAAAGTCATCTGCAAAAAAACAAATCAAGTTCATGCCTGTGTCTAAAACAAATTCTTCCTCAGGCCTTCTTTTTTTGGAGTCAACCATGTCAACTATGTTAAGCGAATTCAACTTAACAGAAATGATGTCATTGTCATTGTTGCTAACAAATCCCAACGTTACGCTTTTGTTGTGAACGCTCATGGTATCCAATATTCCAAAATAGGTAGGGGATATTTCCGGCTGAAGTATTTTATAAGTGCCGGTATCACTCCATATTTCATTGTTGATTTTTCTAAAGACAATAGGTGCTGACTGAAATGCAGTGTTCAATGCGTACAGATAAATATTACTTGATAAGGCCGCCTTTGTAATATTTTCTGAAGGTTTTGAAAGAGGCATCCTATTTAACGTAAGTTTTGGAACGCCTTTCAAATCTTTACCCAATTCAAGAAATCCATTAAAATAGTCTAAACATTTGTCGAGTTGGAATGGCGTTTCTTTAACTGGAAATTTATTTTTACTGATGAAATATTGCCTGATATTCTTTTTTACCAAAAGCAATTCATAAGATCCTGAAAATCCTTTGTCCTTTACTTCCAGCAATGCAGGATAAAGCATGTTTTTTTCGGGTGCACCAATGCTCAGTTCCAAGGTAATGCTGTCTGCAGGGTTTTCGTGAAAATAAAACATGCTCCATTTTCCAGTGAGGTTGTCCTGAGCGAAATTTCTTTCACTCAACAACAACAACAGAACAAAGAATATTTTTCTTAACATGGTGAGCCGAATTTAATCAAAAAATTCACATCTTGACAAGGGTCTTTTCTCTGCCTGCCAGTTGAAGTTTTTAAGTCTGTCGGTATTGGCAGGTATTTGTTGCATCGGATAAAGCGTTCCGCCGGTATCATTGATGTATTTTATTCTGCTGATGTTTTGGTTGGTAAAATAAACATCAATAGCATCTGCCTTGCTTCTGTTCAATCCAATATAGGCGCTGTCTTCATCCTGCAAATAAAACAAGCTTTCTGCAGGATTGCCTTTAGTCCTGATGTAATCTATATTCCCCTCTTTGAAGTATCCGTATAAACTTTTGCCTCCCATCTGATTGAAAAATCCCTGTGAAGTTCTGTTTATAACCATCGCATTGTTGAATACACGCAATTCGCTTGGTTTTTGTTGCGAAGTGAACAAAATCATGGTGTCTCCGGTTAGCTGCGTATTTCCGTTCCAACAAACCGGGTTAGAGAACATTCTAAATGAGGAATCCTCATCGGTATAATGCAGACTGTCTGAGATGGCCTGAACAGAATCGTTGTAAATACGAACATGATGATGCCCAATGAAATACCTAATGCTATCTTTTGTTGTATTACGGGCAGCTGTTTGGGAGCTATCGTTAATTTTCGATGCCCTGTCTCGAATTTTGGTTCCAGAAAAAAGGGTGTCTGCTGTAATGTAAGTACTGTCGCCTTCTTTGTAAATGACCATTACCGGTTTGCCATGGGCTAGCATACTGTTATCGTTTCTGTTGAGTACAATATTATTGCCGGTAATTTTCATGTTGTTGGCACTATCAATCAATAAGCCATTATCCTCAATAAGAATGCTGTTTGTTTTTTCATCTACTGCTATTTTATTTCCGGTGAGGTAAACTGATTGATCCTTGATTTCAGTATTGTTTCCAAAAAAAGCTTTACCCGTTTCTAAATTATACGTGCCTGAAGATGTTATTACTTTGCTTGTTTTGGTTTTAATTTCTGTTGGTGCGATAAAGTAGGCATTGCGGTAATAGGTGTTGTACCTGAGCCGATCCGCTTTCATGCTATACTTTGGATCCGTTAGTTTTACGTTATCATAAAAAAAAGCATCCTTGGTATTGGAATAAAATACAGCATCCTTACTCGTTAGTGTGGTACTATTGTTGATCACCTTGCCGCCGTTTTTGTAGGAAGCTATTCCTTGTTGCACATCATATATCAATTCGTTTGTGGTGAGTTGCATATTGCCATCAATAAACCTGATGTTATTTTTGAGGTTGGCAATCTGCGATTTACTGTTGTACAACAAATAGTTCGAGTAAGTATTTACAGTATCAGCGTCATTAATGTGCACATTGCCA
>CANHMN010000178.1 GCA_947461645.1 Chitinophagaceae bacterium
CTCATAGGTTTGAAATCCGTAAGATTTATCGAGCAATATTTTTCCGTCCTTCAACACCAAGAGACTTCCGCCCGGCATGGCTTCCCTTTGCATGGCATCGTTGATGGTGGAATCTAATTTTAAAATTGCCGATTGCTTGAGTATTGATCGTTCTTGCACATTTGCAAATGGAAGGCCGGTTAAGTTATTGTTGATGCCATAACCAAATTTGTATTGATTGCAAACCGATACAGGCAAAACACCTTTATACGGAAGCTCTCCCTGGAGCATATCAATAGCTATGTTATGAACGATGCTGTCATCCTCATAACAAACGGCAAGGTTATTTGCATCGCACCAGTTTTTTACGGCATAAGCATTGCCAAAAAGAAAGAGCATGGTTTTGCATTTCGACTGAATAGCTTTGATGAATTCCAATGCACTAGCACTGATGCCGAAGTTGTTGGCTGGCGCCCTGTTGATTTGATGAATACCAATCACTACAGCTGTAAAGTTTTTCCCAATGCTATCGGCAATGTATTTCAGCGAATCTGCGTTTTTTAAGTTGAAGTCTGCTAAAAATACCTCCGCACCATAATCCTTCTTCATTCTTCTTGCGAAAGCATTTTCTTTGTTGATGCCTATACCGATATAGGCAATTTTATTTTGCTGATTATTCTGTTTCAAAGGGAAAAACACTTCATCTTTATTGGCTAAAAGCGTAAGCGCGTTTAGGGCTACTTTTTTTCGCATACCATAGCTTTGGCTGTTGAGGTCTGCCGTAAGATTGTTCAAAGCAATGGTATCATTGTTGTTCAATACATACATGTATTTAGCATAAAGCACTTTTTTACAATGCTTTTCTATGTCATCCATTTTGATGCGGTTCGACTGAATGGCAAGTTTTATTTTTTCAATTACAGTGGGAATGCTGTCAGGCAAACAGAGCATATCGTTGCCCGCAATTATAGATTCAACGGAAGCTTCTCCGCCCGGAAAAAACTTTTTCACACCCTGCATTTCAAGCCCGTCAGTAATGCTGATTCCATTGTAATTAAGTTGCCCGCGAAGCAAACCCTCTATATTCTTTTTTGAAAGTGATGTAGGACGATTGGCGCTTGAATCTATGGAGGGTATGAACAAATGACCAATCATCACACTGCCAACGCCTGCTTCAAAAATTTTCTTGAAAGGATAAAGTTCTGTTGAATCCATTTCCTCGAGCGACTTATTGATTACTGGCAAATCAAGATGTGAATCAACTGCCACATCTCCATGTCCGGGAAAATGTTTGGCGCAACCAAGAACACCATTCTCCTGCATTGCTTTCATGTAGGCTATACCGTAAGTAGCAACTTTTTCTTTGTCTTCCCCAAAACTTCTGTCGTTGATTACCGGATTATTAGGGTTGTTGTTTACATCTACAACAGGAGCATAATTCATCTGAATGCCTAATCTTTTGCACTGTTCTGCCACCAATTTTCCGTATGCATATACGATTGAAGGGTCGTTCATCGCACCGAGCATCATCTGTCTGGGCAAAGGCACTACGCTGTCTGTTATTCTCATGCCAACACCCCATTCTCCATCAATGGAAATCAACAAAGGCGTTTTTGCCATTAATTTCAATTTGTTGAGGTCTTGGGCCTGGCTAACCGGACTGCCCTGAAACACACAAACGCTGCCAATATTGTATTTTTTAACCAAATTAGCCGTTTGTTCAAAAAGGGAGGTTATTTTTTTGGTTTTGGTGTCAATCGTTGACAATCGGGTAACAATCAATTGACCAATGCGTTCCTCTTCGTTGAGGCTATTGTACACACTATCCACCCATTTTTTTGCTTTTTCATCAGCGGCAACTTGAGCAGAACTGCTCAGGGAGGAAATCAACAACATACACAGGGTGAAAAAACGCATAAAACCTGAGATTATTAGTGAAAAGTAATGGTTATTTTTGCGCTACAAATTACATTGATTTTGACAGATATCATTCATTTATTGCCCGATAATATCGCTAACCAGATTGCAGCCGGTGAAGTGATTCAAAGGCCGGCAAGTGCGGTTAAGGAATTGCTCGAAAATGCTGTAGATGCAGGCGCCACCGAAATAAAACTTATCGTCAACGATGCAGGAAAAGCATTGGTGCAGGTTATCGATAACGGAAAAGGAATGAGTGAAACAGATGCCAGGCTAGCTTTTGAACGTCATGCCACGTCAAAAATCAGTAAAATCGACGACCTGTTTAGCATCAAAACCATGGGTTTCCGAGGTGAAGCTTTGGCAAGTATTGCTGCTGTTGCTCAGGTTGAGCTCAAAACAAGAAGAGAAGATGATGCTTCAGGCACTTTTATTGAAATAGAAAACAGTAAAATTGTAAAGCAGGAACCTGTAGCATTTAATGTGGGAACGAGTATTGCCATGAAGAATCTTTTTTTTAATGTTCCCGCCAGAAGAAATTTTCTTAAAAGCAACACCGCCGAGTTGAAGCATATTGTAGATGAGTTTACCCGTGTTGCCATGGCTTTTCCGGATATCTTTTTTTCCCTTCAATCTAACGGACAAGAAGTGTTTCACCTCGAAAAAGGAAATCTAAAACAACGAATTGTACAGTTGTTGGGCAACCATTACAATGCTAAAATGGTAAGTGTGCAGGAGCAGACAGATTATCTCAATATCATGGGATTTGTAGGTAAGCCTGAAACTGCCAAAAAGACTAGGGGAGACCAATACATTTTTGTAAACAACCGGTTTATCAAAAGCCCTTATTTGAATCATGCGATTGTGAATGCTTTTTCTGATTTAATTTCAAAGGAAAGCTTTCCGATGTATGCACTTTTCATAGACCTTGATCCTGCTCAACTTGATGTGAATGTGCATCCTACCAAACAGGAAATAAAATTTGAAGATGATAAAATTGTGTATGCTTTTGTAAATGCCGCAGTTAAACATGCGTTGGCTCAATTCAGCATTACACCTACGCTTGATTTTGAGCTGGATGCCACCATTCAAAATATGGATGCAGTGAGCAAGCCGGTTTCAGATGAACAAAGATCTTCTACCGCATCTTCTTCTCTGTATCGCGCTTTCACTCAAAAAAACCAGGCGCATTTTATTGAACGCGGAAGTGACCTGAAGCATTGGAAAGATTTCTACGAACCTGAATCTGTTCAAAAGGAGTCCATCACGGCTTCAACTCCAAACCAGCAACAATTTTACACGAAGGAAGAAAATACTTTTCCCGTTTTTCAACTCCATCAAACCTATATTGTAACGCAAAAGTCATCGGGATTTGTAATCATTCACCAGCAGAATGCTCACGAGCGTGTGTTGTATGAAAAATATACAAGGGCTGTTGCAGGAAGCCCTATTGCTACACAGCAAAGCTTGTTTCCATCTACTATCGAATTGTCTCCTGCTGATGCGTTGCTTGTAACAGAGATGGTTTCCGATTTAAAAGAATTGGGCTATCAGTTGGAGCCTTTCGGGCAGCATACATTCGTCATTCAAGGTACGCCTGCTGATGTGGTTTCCGGAAATGAAAAAAATGCAATTGAAAAAATCATTGAACAATACAAACACTTCAGCAATGATTTGAAGTTTTCCAAAAGAGAAAAATTGCTGAGGTCAATGGCCATGCAAAATGCAATTAAGCCTCAAACAACTTTATCGGAAAAAGAAATGACAGCTTTGGTAAATGATTTGTTTGCCTGCGAATCAGCCAGTACCACCCCAAATGGCAAACCAACATTCATGAGGTTCGATAAAGAAGAAATGGATAGAATGTTTGGGAAATAAGCTATCTCGTAAAGCTCACTCAAACCGAATTAATAATTCATTCTAATGTTGTGTAAAAA
>CANHMN010000179.1 GCA_947461645.1 Chitinophagaceae bacterium
CTTGAAAGAATTTTGTTGGAAACAGATATTCTTGAGTTGAAAGCCAATCCGAATAAAAATGCCAACGGTACCATCATTGAAGCCTCGCTCGATAAAGGCCGCGGATATGTAGCAACCATCCTTGTACAAAACGGAACCCTTCGTCAGGGTGATATGATTGTATCGGGTCAGTTTTTTGGAAAAGTAAAGGCGATGTACAATGAAAGAAACCAAAGAGTGGAAGTCGCTCCGCCATCAACACCTGTGCTCATACTCGGTTTGAATGGTGCACCACAAGCGGGCGAAACCTTCAAGGTTTTTGAAAACGAAGCCGATGCAAGAGAAACTGCTTACAAGCGCGGACAAATTCTGCGTGAACAAGGTATGCGTGCCAAGAAACACATCACCCTCGATGAAATTGGAAGAAGATTGGCACTAGGCAACTTTAAGGAATTGAACGTTATCATCAAAGGTGACGTGGATGGTTCTGTGGAAGCCTTGAGTGATTCCTTACAAAAATTAAGTACTGAAGAAATTGTGGTGAAGGTAATTCACAAAGCTGTAGGTGCTATTACGGAAAGTGACGTTACATTGGCCAACGCATCAGACGCCATCATTATCGGTTTCAACGTGAGACCTTCTGTTCAGGCAGCAAGACTTGCAGAGAATGAGTCTATTCAAATTAAGCTCTATTCTATTATCTATAATGCCATTGAGGAAATCAGAAGCGCTATGGAAGGTATGTTGGAGCCAACCGTTGAAGAAAAAATACTTGCCAACGTAGAAATCAAAGAAACCTATCGTTTCGATAAAGCAACTGTTGCCGGTTGCCAGGTGCTTGACGGTAAAATTGCCCGCAACAACAGAATTCGTTTGGTGCGTGATGGCATTGTAATCTTCACTGGTGAGCTTTCCAGTTTGAAACGATTCCGTGATGATGCCAAAGAAGTAACTTCTGGTATGGAGTGCGGACTCGTAATTAAAAATTACAACGACATCAAAGTGGCCGACATCGTAGAAGCATTCGAAGAAGTAGAAGTGAAGCGTACTTTATAATTGATAGCTGTTGCGTCAATTTAGAAGACACAGATCTTTAACTCATGTTGTCATTAGTTTTTCAATGTTGATTTAAACCTTATGCCAAATAAAATAATTTCATCGCTACTGTTTGCAATTGTGTTTTCTGCAAGTTTTGTTTATGCTCAACCTGCAAAAGTGCTTGCCGATAAAATCATTGCAGTGGTTGGCAATAAAATAATTTTGAAAAGTGACATCGATAACAGCATTGCAGATATGCAGCGGCAGGGCATCGAAGTTCCAGAGGATGCAGCTTGTCTTACACTTGAACAATCCATTGGTGTTAAAGCATTAGTATTGCAAGCTGAAAAAGATTCTATTCCCGTTACAGATGAAGAAGTTGAAGCAGATATTGACAATCAAATCCGTTACTTCATTAGTCAATATGGTTCTAAAGATGAATTGGAGCGTGTTGCAGGGAAATCTGTTTACCAAATAAAAGAAGATTTCAAAGAAGGTTTTCGCGACAGAAAACTAGCTTCTGCCATGCGCAATAAAATCATTGAGCCCGTAAGAATTACGCCCAATGATGTAAAGAATTATTTTGTTCAGATTCCTACAGACAGTCTTCCTTTTTATGAAACCGAGGTGGAAGTTGGTCAAATTATTGTTTATCCAAAAGCCAGCAGAGATGCAGAGGAGTATTGTATTGAACAATTAAAAGAGTTCAAAACTCAAATTGAATCCGGCAAAAAAGAATTTGGTACTGTAGCCTCCATTTATTCTGAAGATCCCGGAAGTCGCGAAAGAGGCGGAATGTATGAAGTAAACAGAGGCCAGAAAGATTTAGATCCCATCTGGCTGTCAAAGGCTTTCACCTTGAAGGAAGGACAAATTTCATCTCCCTTCAAAACCAAATTCGGTTACCATATTATTCAATTGGTAAGCAGATCCGGAGAGGATGCTGTGGTACGCCATATCCTTAAAGTGCCTCAGGTTACCCAATATGAAATTCAAAATGGCATTCAAAAATTAGATAGCGTTAGAGCAAAGCTCATTGCAGGAACCATCGACTTCGGAACAGCTGTTTCAAGATACAGCGATGATGAAGGCAGCAAATTCACTGCAGGAATGATGCAGGGCAGAGACGGAACTTTTTTGACGCTGGACCAATTGGATAAAGATATGGTATTGAAAATCGGTCAGCTTAAAGTGGGCGGGTATTCACAACCGTTAGAATATACCGATGAAAGAGGTAAAAAGGGCGTTAGAATCATTTACCTTAAAACCAAAACAGATCCGCATCGCGAAAACATCAAAGACGATTACAATAAAATTGCCCAAAGAGCACTTGAGCAAAAGCAGGAAAATGCCCTTGAAAAATGGTTCAACGAAAAAACACAGGGCTATTATATTATGATTGATGACGCCTTCAAAAGTTGTCCTACACTAAAGAGATGGGTAGAAATTGCAACCCGCACTAAACACATCAAGTAAAAGATAGCGGAAGTTTAAAAACTTAACACAACAGATACACTTATTGTTGTCCTTCTGAATTTTGCTTTTCGCTTTTCCACCAACGAAAAGCTATAACACCCATAATTATCAAAGGCGTAAGCATGAGGTAAATGATCCCGTTGTTTAAACCCAATGCAGGTTTCTCTCCTAGCTGCGACGCGGTTTTTGTGCACATGGCGCACTGAGCATAAGTATGAGAAACAGTTAACACCAAGATAATCATCAAAAGAAAGAGGACCTGCCTTTTTTTCATATTTCAAAGTTACTTACTCCGCTTTGATTTTTTAGCATTTACATTGAAAGCAATTCAGCTAAAGTTATTCATGGTTCAGCTTAAACCTTATTCCCAAGTAAATTTCTCTGCCACGTGTTGGTCCCCATACAAAAGAGGTGTCGAAATACTTACTGAAAGGAGACTCCCAACTTAGAATAGGTTGCTTTTGACGGAAGTCGAAAATATTTTCACAACCTGCGTACACTTCTGTCTTTTTGAAATTGTAAGTAAACTGTGCGCTTGCAACCGTATAGCTTTGCGAAAATTCTGGTCGCTGATAAGCTACGGGGTTTAATCTGGTATCGGGCAAACGTTGTTTTCCATACCAATGTATGTTCATGTCAAAATGAAAGGTTTCATCTATCGGTTTGTAGCTGAAGGAGCCCAGTAATTTATGCTTTGCATTGAAGGGCAACACCCTTTTCTCGTCACCAACCATACGGTAAACATCCAAAAAGTTGTAACCGGTTTTCCATTCCAGCCGTTTAAAAAACTTAAGGTACAATTCGGCCTGAAATCCATTGCTGATGCTCGTTCCCGAAAAGTTTTGAATGATCGCTTTAGTAGGATCTGTGTCGTAATCTGGGAAGATTTGATTTTGAAATGATGTTCTGTAGTAATCAGCGCTAAGGTATCCGGAAAAATTGCCTTCGCCTGCCTCAAACTTTTGGGTAATGTTGATGCCGAAGTTCAATGCCTTCTCTGGCCTAAGCACTTCTGCAAAAATGATGTTTCTTGAACTCACGAGTAATCCAATGTTTTCGCTGAAGAGATTTACCATTCTCCATCCTGTACCAATGTTGGTTCGCACCACCGTATTTGGCGTCATGTCGAATTTCAGGAGCGTTCTTGGCGTAAACTGCATGCCAAACTCATTGTGGTAATCGCCTCGTATTCCCGCTATCCATGTTAGCTTGTCATCAAAAAAGCGCATGGTGTTTTCGGCAAACACACCCGGTATATTATCGGCCCTGTTGTACTTGCCGCCGTATGTTCTTGTTAGGGTAGTGTCTGTGAAGGA
>CANHMN010000180.1 GCA_947461645.1 Chitinophagaceae bacterium
CTCTATTTCCTGTACTACATCCAACTTTAATGCAGTGCTGTAATCTTTTTGGGTACGCTTTAAGTACCGATTTTGTTCATTTTCTGTCATAACGATTGTTTTGTGTATCGCTATTTCAGGACGGGACAAATCATAATAATAAAAAAACCGGCAACAAGTGCCGGCTTTAATTATTGTATTTCTTTTAAGATTCAGTTGACAAACCCGCTTTTAAATATTCGCTGTTTAAACGAGCTATATTGGCAACAGAAATTCCTTTTGGACATTCTGCTTCACAGGCATAGGTATTGGTACAATTCCCAAAACCTTCTTTATCCATTTGCGCAACCATGTTCAAAACTCTTGATTCTCTTTCAGGCGCACCTTGAGGAAGAAGAGCCAATTGAGAAACTTTAGCACCAACGAAAAGCATGGCACTACCATTTTTACAAGTTGCCACACAAGCTCCGCAACCTATACAGGCTGCAGCCATGAAAGCGTCATCAGCATCTTTTTTATCAATAGGAATAGCATTGGCATCTACTGCGTTACCTGTATTTACGCTGATATAACCACCAGCTTGAATAATTCTGTCAAATGAAGAACGATCCACAACTAAATCCTTAATTACTGGAAATGCAGTACTTCTCCATGGTTCAACCACAATGGTATCACCATCTTTGAATGCACGCATGTGCAATTGACAAGTAGTATTTTGTTGCCAAGGACCATGAGCCTGGCCATTGATATACATACTGCACATTCCGCAAATCCCTTCTCTGCAATCGTGATCGAAGGCGATTGGCTCCTTCCCTTCTGCAATCAATTGTTCATTGAGAACATCGAACATTTCCAGAAAACTCATTTCTGATGAGATGTCTTTAACCTTATATGTTTCCAATTGACCTTTTGACTGATTGTTTTTCTGACGCCAAACTTTCAAAATCAAATTCATATTATAGTGTTGCATGGCTTGTTATTTTTGATTGAACAGAATCTTTGGTTATTATTCAATTGTATTACTTGTAACTTCTTTGACTTGGTTTAACAATTTCAAAATGCAGGTCTTCTTTGTGTAAAACCCATTCATTTTCTCCTTTGTTTTCCCAAGCTGCTACATAACTGTAGTTTTCATCGTTTCGTTTTGCTTCTCCATCTTCGGTTTGACTTTCTTCTCTGAAATGTCCGCCACAGCTTTCATTTCTGTTCAACGCATCAAGACACATCAATTCTCCCAATTCGATGAAATCAGCAACTCTTCCAGCTTTATCCAATTCAGGGTTGAACTCATTGATTGAACCTGGAATTCTAACATCACTCCAGAACTCTTTTTTCAATTGCTGAATCTCTTCAATTGCTTGTTTAAGTCCGGATTCGTTTCTTGCCATACCGCATTTGTCCCACATGATTTTTCCTAATCTCTTATGAAAACTTTCAACGGTTTGCTTGCCTTTAATGTTCAATAATTGATTCAATCTGTCATTTACTTGTTGTTCAGTTTGAACAAATGCTTCATGATCAGTCGAAATTGAAGATGTTCTGATGTCATCAGCCAAATAATTCCCTAAAGTGTATGGTATAACAAAATAACCATCAGCTAATCCTTGCATCAAGGCAGAGGCTCCTAGTCTGTTTGCACCATGATCACTGAAATTGGCTTCACCTAAAGCGTAAAGTCCCGGAACAGTTGTTTGCAATTCGTAATCGACCCATAAACCGCCCATAGTATAATGGACAGCAGGATAAATTCTCATTGGCGTTTCGTATGGATTTTCTCCGGTGATCTTTTCATACATTTCGAACAAATTACCATATTTTTCCTCTACTACTTTTTTACCTAATTGGAAAACAACATCATCAGTTGCATTTTCTAAACCAGCTTTACCTGCTTCAGTTTTGCCATATCGCATGATGGCATCTTTATAATCTAGATAAACGGCCATTTTTGTTGTTCCTACTCCATATCCCTCATCGCATCTTTCTTTAGCAGCTCTTGAAGCCACATCTCTTGGAACAAGATTTCCAAAAGCAGGATATCTTCTTTCCAAATAATAATCCCTTTCATTTTCAGGAATTTCTTTTGGATTTCTATTGTCTCCTTTTTGTTTGGGCACCCATATCCTTCCATCGTTTCTTAAACTTTCACTCATCAATGTAAGTTTACTTTGATGGTCTCCACTTACAGGAATACAAGTAGGATGAATTTGAGTAAAACAAGGATTACCAAAGAAAGCACCATTCTTATGAGCTTTCCAAGCAGCAGTAACATTACTACCCATTGCATTTGTGCTTAAGTAGAATACATTACCATATCCACCTGAACATAACAATACAGCATGTCCGAAATGTCTTTCTGTTTTTCCGTTTACTAAATCACGGGCAATAATTCCTCTTGCTTTGCCATCAACCTTAACAATATCAAGCATTTCATGACGAGCATACATTTTCACATTTCCCAAAGCCACTTGTCTTTCCAGTGCGCTATAGGCTCCTAACAATAATTGTTGTCCGGTTTGACCTGCAGCGTAAAAAGTTCTTTGAACTTGTGTTCCACCAAATGAACGGTTACTCAACAAACCACCATACTCTCTTGCAAAAGGTACACCTTGTGCAACACATTGGTCAATAATAGAAGTACTGACCTCTGCCAAACGATGCACATTTGCTTCTCTCGCACGATAATCTCCCCCCTTTACAGTGTCGTAGAATAAACGAAAAACTGAATCACCATCATTTTGATAATTTTTCGCAGCATTGATACCTCCCTGTGCAGCAATACTGTGTGCACGGCGAGGACTGTCCTGAAAACAAAAGGCTTTCACTTTATATCCTAACTCACCTAATGAAGCTGCTGCTGAAGCACCGGCAAGTCCGGTACCTACTACGATTACTTCAAGCTTGCGTTTGTTGGCAGGATTGACCAATTTTACATGTCCTTTATAGTCTGTCCACTTTTTATTCATTTCACCTTGTGGAATCTTAGCATCTAAAGCCATAGCTTGTATATTGTAATGATTGAATTAAAATTGTTGTTAGCTTACTTGATCCATTGCAAATGAATTGCAATGGGCATTAAGGCAAAAAGCACACAAATAATGATGGCATATATTGTACCCATAGTCTTTAACAACGGAGTATATTTTTTGTGATTTATACCAAAAGTTTGAAAAGCACTTTGAAATCCATGAAACAAATGCCAGAACAGAGCTATCAAACCCACTAAATATAAACCTACAACCAATGGCTCAGCAAAAACAGTTTTCATTTCTTCAAATAAATTATGTGGAAGATCTCCACTGTACAATTTGATTTTAGTTCCTACATAAAAATGATTCAAATGCATCACTATAAATAACAACAAAAGCGTTCCTAAAATCCCCATGGAGCGACTGTACCATTTGCTGTTTTTGGAAGGTTGGTTAAAATGATATTGAACAGGACGGGCCTTATTGTTTTGAGACCAAAGCATCAATCCTTGAATGATATGCAAAATCAAACCTGCAAAAAGTCCAACTTCCAAAAATCTCATGATCCAGTTATGGCTCATGAAATGTGCTACATGATTAAAAGTTAAGCCTCCGTCGTTCAAGAATATACAGGCGTTAATACCTGCGTGAACAATAAGAAAAAGAATTAGGAACAGACCGGTAAGACCCATCAGGAATTTTTTACCAATCGAAGATGTGAAAAAGTGTTTCCAGGTCATAGTGAGTTAGTTATGTAATTGATTCTGCAAAAATAAGTCACTACAAACGAAAAAAGGTAATTTATAAGGCTTTTTATTACCAATAGCCCGAAATTGGAATGCAATGGAAGAATGAGGATA
>CANHMN010000181.1 GCA_947461645.1 Chitinophagaceae bacterium
AAGTACAACAAAGCGAATTGCAAAAAGACAAAAACATTTTTCGAAAAGAGCTGGAATGGATGCGCAAGCAACCAAAAGCCAGAACAACTAAAAGCAAAAGCCGACAAGATGCATTTTCCGAAATCGAAGACCGTGTAAAGCAACAAAAAGAAATAAGCGAGGTGAGTCTTCAGGTAAAAATGACCAGGCTGGGCGGCAAGGTGCTGGAAATGAAAAAAGTAAACAAGAGCTTCGGTGATTTTGTAATCATGAAAGGCTTCGATTACACTTTTAAAAAGGGAGAAAGAATTGGTGTTGTGGGTAAAAATGGCGTAGGGAAATCAACCTTTTTAAAAATAGCCCTTCAGCTTGAAGAGCCGGATAGTGGAAAGATAAACCACGGAGATACCGTTGTGTTTGGACATTTTAGTCAGGATGGTTTGTTGTACAAAGAAGATAAGCGTGCCATTGAGTATGTAAAATCGCTTGCCGAATTTTTTCCATTAGCCGACGGAAGTAAAATTTCCGCAAGTCAATTCATGGAAAAATTTGGTTTTACCGGCGAACAACAATACACACTTTTAAGCAAGTTGAGTGGAGGAGAAAAAAGGCGCCTCCATTTAATGGCAATTCTGTTTCGCAATCCAAATTTTTTAGTGCTGGATGAACCCACAAACGATCTTGACCTTCAAACGCTTCGAACGCTCGAAGAGTTTCTGCTTGAATATCCCGGATGTATATTAATAGTTAGCCATGACCGTTATTTTATGGACAGAATGGTTGATCATCTTTTTGCTTTCGAGGGAAATGGAATTATTAGAGATTTCCCGGGCAATTATACCCAATATAGAGAAGCTTCCGCAAAAGGATTACTGGAAAACAACGAACAGCAAATCATGAAGTCGCTGCCCGACGAGCAAGAAAAAAAGACTACAGTAACTCCTGAAAAATCACAACAAAAAAAGCTGTCTTTTAAAGAAAAGTTTGAATTGGAAACGATTGAAAAGGAAATGCCCTTATTGCAACAGGAGAAAGAGCAGCTTGAGCAAAAAATGTCGGGACAGTTATCTTACGAAGACCTACAAAAGGCCGCAGATCGCATTGCAGCTATTTTGAAATTACTTGATGAAAAAGAAATGAAATGGCTGGAGTTAAGCGAAAAATCAGCTTAAGCACATTTCTCCAACTTATTGACTTACCTCATCTTTCGACTTGATATAAAGCCTTTTTACAGCTCACCCGCAGCAATACATTTGTTAAACATATTTTCAACACTAAAACCGAATTAATTATGTTAACAAAAGCATTGACTGGAAACGGAACTGGATTGCCCGCCGTTTTTGATGATTTTTTTAAGCCATGGAACGAGTGGTTTGATTCAGGAACAGGCGTTTTTAATCGTACACTGACAATTCCCGCAGTTAATATCAAAGAAACCAAAGATGAATTCAAGCTGTCATTTGCGGTACCGGGAATGAAAAAGGATGATTTTCACATCGGCATCGAAGGAAGCATGCTTACGATTAGCAGCGAAAAAGAAGAAAGCCATGAAGAAAAAGAAGATCGGTTCACTAGAAAAGAGTACAATTATTCTTCTTTTAACAGAAGCTTTTCTCTTCCTGAGTATGTTCAAAAAGACAACATTCAAGCCACTTACACCGATGGCATTTTGCACATTAATCTTCCAAAAAAAGAAGAAGCAAAAAAATCGCTTGCAAAAAATATAGTTGTTAGATAAACAATTTGGTTTTTACCTGTTTCCTAGGCCGATTGCGAGATCGGCCTATTTTTATTTTTCGATTTTGCGCTCAATCATCTGAAAGCAACAGCATTAAAAATGTTCATTTTACATCAAATGACTCAAAACACTTTTTTGCTTTTCTTTTTACGCTTTTTCAGTTAACTTCGTTACCCTTTCAAAATGCGGTTCAATATAGTACCGCATACCTATTATCCAAGCATGGGGCAAACACCCGAAGATTATGGCCGCAACAAAAAAAGCAACAACAAAAAATACGTCTACCAGTAAAAACGAAAGCAATTCTGTTTTTTTGCTTGACCAATTGCAAAAGCATTTTGGATTCGATGCTTTTAAAGGCCAACAGCAGGAAGTTATTACATCATTAATGGAAGGCAAAGACACTTTTGTGATTATGCCTACAGGCGGAGGGAAAAGTCTTTGTTACCAATTGCCGGCTATGATTTTGGATGGGGTTTGCATTATTGTTTCTCCATTGATTGCTTTGATGAAAAATCAGGTTGATTTGGTGAGAAGCTACAGCAGCAAAGACAATATTGCCCACTTTTTAAACAGCACATTAAATAAAGCTCAACAAAAACAGGTAAAAGATGACCTTACCTCCGGCAAAACCAAAATGCTGTATGTTGCTCCGGAAACGCTTACCAAAGAGGATAATATCAACTTTTTTAAAACACTGAACGTTTCTTTTTTCGCAGTAGATGAAGCCCATTGCATTTCAGAATGGGGGCATGATTTCAGGCCAGAATACAGAAGACTCAGGGAAATGATGGAACTTATAAACGACAGCGCGCCCGTTATCGCACTAACAGCAACGGCTACCCCAAAAGTGAAAAGCGACATCATCAAGAATTTGGGATTAAGGTCAGCCAATGTATTTGTTTCCTCCTTCAACAGACCTAACCTGTATTATGAAATTCAGCCAAAAGTAAATGTCGAGCAAACCAACAAAAGTATTGTCCGATTCATTCAGTCTCACAAAAACAAAAGCGGCATCATTTATACGCTCAACCGTAAAACAACGGAAGATCTTGCCAATATGCTTATGGCCAATGGAATAAAAGCAGTAGCCTATCATGCAGGCCTAGACGCCAAATTGAGAGCAACCCGACAAGATCAGTTTTTAAATGAAGATGTTAATGTTATTGTAGCAACAATTGCTTTTGGAATGGGAATTGACAAGCCTGATGTAAGATTTGTTATTCACTATAACATTCCGAAATCCATTGAAAACTATTACCAGGAAACAGGACGTGCAGGTAGGGATGGGCTAGAAGGCAAGTGTGTATTGTATTATTCTCATAAGGATTTGGCCAAACTGGAGCATCTCATGAAAGACAAGCCGCTCAGTGAGAGAGAAATAGGCGCACAATTGATTAATGAAACGCTTTCCTACGCTGAAAGCAGTATTTGCAGAAGAAAAACATTGCTGTATTATTTTGGTGAAGAATTCGACGACAACCAATCGTGCGGACATTGCGACAACTGCCTCAATCCAAAAGAAAAAATTGAAGCCAAGCTAGAGGCTGCCATAGTGCTAAAAACCATCAAGGCACTCGGAGAACATTTTGTATTGGAATACCTGATTCAAATTCTTACCGGAAAAGCAACCAAGCAAGTTCAAATGTATCGACATGAAAATTTAGATGTATTCGGGCTTGGCAGCGAAAAAGAACCGCACTTTTGGAGCAGCCTAATCAGACAAATGCTATTAAATGGATTGTTGGAAAAAGATATTGTAGAGTATGGTGTGTTGAAAATAACCAAAGCAGGAACTGCATTCCTCAAAAAAACATCCTCTTTTAAAATTGCACTTAACAATTTGTTTGAAGGAGCCAATGCTGACGATGAAGAATCTGCAGCAGCTGAGAATGCAACTGCAGCAACCGATGAAAAGCTGTTTGAGGCATTGAAAGACTTGAGGAAAAAAGTTGCCAAAGAAAAAAACCTACCACCCTTTGTGATCTTTTTGGAATCTTCTCTGGAGGACATGGCCACAATGTATCCTACATCTATGGATGATCTCGAAAAAATCAGCGGAGTTAGCAAAGGCAAAGCCCT
>CANHMN010000182.1 GCA_947461645.1 Chitinophagaceae bacterium
AATTGGAAAGAGTAGGAGGTATTCCTACAGGCAGACTGAGCGGAATAGTGAACCATCATGTGCCTAAATATTTGAGGTCAAATCAAATGCCCAGCTACGAAACCAATTGTATAGAGGATTGGGAGAATAAACTAGAAAAAATTGTGGAAGAAACCATCAATGAAAACATGACTTTAATTAGTGGAATACCACCATGGATGCAGATGTATTTCGACAAACTAATAGAAAAGTCTGGTAAAAAAGTTGGCGAACTTTTTCCCGAATTCAAAGTGATGGTTCAAGGTGGGGTTAATTTTGAACCCTACAAAGCAAAGCTTCTGGAAAGCATCGGTAGAAATATCGATACTATTGAATTATTCCCCGCAAGTGAAGGTTTTTTTGCCTTTCAAGACAATCAGCAAGCAGAAGGAATGCTGTTGAATACCAACAGTGGAATTTTTTATGAATTCATTCCTGTAGAGGAAATCAATTTACCCAACCCAACAAGACTTACCTTGGGACAAGTAGCCATTGGTGTAAACTATGCCTTGATCATATCAACCAATGCCGGACTTTGGGCTTACAATATTGGAGATACCGTGAAGTTTGTATCCTTAAGTCCTTACAGAATAATCGTGAGTGGTAGAATTAAGCATTTTATTTCAGCCTTTGGAGAGCATGTAATTGCAGAGGAGGTGGAATCCGCGCTTTTGCAGGTATCACAAGAGTTGAAAGTAGCAGTAACGGAATTTACTGTAGCACCATTTGTAAGCTCAGACAATGGTAAAAGTTACCATGAGTGGTTCATCGAATTTGAAAACTACCCTGAATCTATGGATAACTTTTCCTTGATGTTGGACAACAGCCTCAGTCAAAAAAATGTTTATTACAACGATTTGATTGAGGGCAACATACTTCAGCCATTAAAAGTAACCAAAGTCAGGAAAAACGGTTTTATCGATTACATGAAACAAATCGGTAAGTTAGGTGGCCAAAATAAAGTACCGCGCTTGTCTAACGAT
Organism: Chitinophagaceae bacterium; assembly: GCA_947461645.1. GTDB lineage: Bacteria > Bacteroidota > Bacteroidia > Chitinophagales > Chitinophagaceae > Ferruginibacter. The sequence continues at coordinate 1,002 of CANHMN010000182.1, forward strand.
AGAAAAATTGCGGATGCACTAACTCCATTCTCCACATAGCCAATACTGTAAAATAGCACTCTATTTCAACGCTTTTCATGCTTTTTTGCCTTGCCAATGCACTTTGCAAGGCTTATTGTTTTAAATTGCGTCCCATCACATTTATCAATTATCAATGAGCGCTGAAGTTTCCCTTAAAAAAATTGCCATTTTTGGCTCAACAGGTTCTATCGGAACTCAGGCACTTGATGTTATAAGGGCAAACAGATCTCTTTTTGAAGTTGAAATTCTGACTGCGCATACCAACGATGAACTACTAATTAAACAAGCCATTGAATTCAAGCCTAATGCTGTTGTAATAGTTGATGAAACGAAATACCATAAAGTAAAGGAAGCTCTTTTACCCCTTGAAATAAAAGTATTTGCTGGTGAATCTGCTCTGGAAGAAGTTGCAGATTTTGATTCCTATGATGTGATGTTGGCAGGTATTGTGGGTTTTGCAGGATTAAAACCAACGCTTAAAGCAGTTGAAAAGGGTAAGATAATTGGTCTTGCCAACAAGGAAACACTTGTTGTTGCGGGGGATATTGTTATGCAAAAGGCATTGGACAATCGAGCACCAATTATTCCGGTTGATAGCGAGCACTCTGCCATTTTTCAATGTTTGGTGGGAGAAGGCAGAAACCCCATTGAACGAATTATTTTGACGGCAAGCGGTGGACCCTTTTTAGGCCGTAAGCCCAACTTTTTGGTTAATGTAAAAAGAGACCACGCCCTGCAACATCCCAATTGGAGTATGGGCGCCAAAATTTCTATTGACTCAGCAACATTAATGAACAAGGGATTGGAAATGATAGAAGCCAAGTGGCTCTTCAATTTAAATGCAGATCAGATAGAAGTAATCATTCATCCTCAGAGTGTTATACACAGTATGGTTCAATTTGAGGATGGCAGTATTAAAGCCCAAATGGGCTATCCAGATATGAAGCTTCCCATTCAATATGCATTAGGTTTCCCTAGCCGTATAAAAAACGATTTTCCGAGATTTAGCTTCAAGAAATACCCCAACCTTAGTTTCGAGGAACCAGATTACAAAACCTTCAGAAATCTTGGACTTGCCATAGAGGCCATGAAGGATGGTGGAAACAGAGCTTGCGTTTTAAATGCAGCCAATGAAATTGCAGTATGGGCATTCTTGAAAAACCGTATTGGATTTTTGGACATTACGGCGGTTGTGGAAAAAACGCTTCAGGAAATAACTTTTATTCCCAATCCAACCCTCGACGAATATTTTGAAAGCGATGGTGAGGCGCGTAACTTTGCCGCATCACTTATTAAACTATAGTTTTTCAATCTCTCTAAAAAACCCTCAGTACAAATATAATATGACATTACTATCTATAGACTGGTCAAGTGTTGGTTTGAAAGCGGCACAATTAATTCTTTCTTTGTCAATTTTGGTCATTCTTCACGAATTTGGACATTACATCACTGCAAAATGGTTCAAATGCAGGGTTGAAAAATTTTACCTTTTTTTTGATCCCTGGTTTTCCCTCTTCAAAAAGAAAGTAGGTGAAACTGAATATGGAATCGGATGGCTTCCTCTTGGTGGTTACGTGAAAATCTCTGGAATGGTTGATGAAAGTATGGATAAGGAACAATTAAAACAACCTGCTCAACCCTGGGAATTCAGAAGCAAACCCGCATGGCAAAGACTAATCATTATGATAGGAGGCGTTACCGTCAATATCATTTTAGCCTTTATAATTTATGCTATGATACTGATGGTTTGGGGAGAAAAAAACATCAAGGCCGATTCCCTTAAATATGGAATTGCTTTCAACGATCCTATATTCAAAGATTTGGGTTTTAAAAACGGTGATAAAATTCTTGCCGTTGATGGAAAACCAGTTGAGGAATATACAGATATCATCAAAAAAATATTGCTTGTAAATAATAATGTTACCATTGAAAGAGAAGGCAAACAAATGTCCTTGAATATGCCCGTTGACCTTATTGGCAAATTGGTTGAAAGAAAGAGAAAGTCAGAAAAACCGATTATTAGTCCAAGAATTCCAGTTATCGTTTTACAAGTAGATGACACCGCTGTTGCCTTTAAAAACGGTCTTCGAAAAGGGGATAGGGTTGTTTCCATCAACAACGTTAATACAAACTTCAGAGACGAATTTGAGCAAAAAATGGAAAAGTTGCACAAAGGAGACCTTGTAACAGTAGGTATCAATCGTGCCGATTCCAATCTCACCATACAAACCAAACTGCCTGAGGATGCAATGATTGGTTTTAGCGCACCCGTTCTACCTGAACAATATGACAGCCTTGGTATCTATACATACAGTGTGAAAAAATATTCTTTTTTCAGTGCTATTCCCGCAGGTATTCAAAGAGCAGGTGATGAGTTAGGTTTTTACATTGATCAGTTTAAAAAAATATTGTCACCCGAAACAGGCGCCTACAAAGGTGTTGGAGGATTCAAATCAATGGGATCTGTTTTCTCAGGTAATGGTTGGGATTGGGAACATTTCTGGACCATCACTGCTTTCTTCTCTATTGTGCTTGCCTTTATGAATCTTCTTCCTATACCTGCTCTTGATGGTGGTCATGTGCTTTTTACCTTAATTGAAATGATTACAGGTAAAAAACCAAGCGATAAATTTCTGGAGTATGCTCAAATTGTAGGAATGGTTCTATTGCTTGGGTTGATGGTGTATGCTAACGGTAACGATTGGTTCGGTTGGGGTAAATGATTTCAATCATTTGCAGATAAATGGCAACTCTCATTTCAATAC
>CANHMN010000183.1 GCA_947461645.1 Chitinophagaceae bacterium
AGTTCACCGGCAAAGCCATCATGTCCAACTACTATATTGCCATCAATAACAATTCCGCTTCCTACACCCGTTCCAAGTGTAATGGTGATAAAGTGATTGATTTGTTTTGTGCAGCCATAAAGTTTTTCTCCCATGGCAGCAGCATTCGCATCATTGGTAAGCTTTGAAGGCAAATTGAATTTTTCACTGATTAGTTTTGTTAATGGAATAATACCTTCCCATCTCAGGTTTGGAGCATATTCAATGGTCCCAGTGTTGAAGTTGCCATTAGGGGCACCAATGCCAATGCCTCTGATGTTTTTTGGTCCGCCCACTTTTTCCATCATGGGGTTTAGTTTGTTGGCCAGCTGCTGAATGAAATGCGCTATATCTTCATGGTCATTGCTGGGGATTCTATCCTGAATAATAATTTCTCCAGCAGGTGTGACTACGCCGAATTTTGTTGTCGTTCCTCCAATATCAATACCAACAGAATATTCTTTTTTCATTAAGATCGATGCAGTTTTAAAATAAATTAATGTCCACCTGAAGATGATGCTTCTTCATAATTGATTCCTTGTTTCTTAAGTATTCCTTTAACGAGAATGGCAAACAAGGCCAGGTATGCGAAACAAAAAACCGGAATCCAATAAGATTGTTGAATATTGAAAACATCGGCAAGTTTCCCTTGAATGGGAGGAATGATACCACCTCCTAAAATCATCATGATCAAGAAGGCAGAACCTTGAGTTGTGTATTTGCCAAGGCCTGCGATGGATAAACTAAAAATACATGGCCACATGATTGAGCAGCACAATCCTCCACTCAAAAATGCATAGGTTGCAATTGTTCCGGATGTATTGATCCCAATTATCATTGCAATCATGCCCAATACTCCAAAAGTCATTAATGTTTTTGCAGGTTTATCATTGCTGTAGAAAAAAGCGGCAATTTGAACCAATACGCAAATGAAATAATAGTAAAGAGGTTCCATGTTGTAATTGGCGATAATGTTTACGCCAATGATAACACCAAAGGCAACCAATGGTACAATAAACTGCAAAATCATTTTGGTGTTTTTGGATAAATTAAAAGCCGAAATGGCACCGGCCCATCTTCCTATCATAAGGCTTCCCCAATACATAGCGATGTAAGGCGTAGCTTCAGAAGCTTGTTTTTCACCGAATGATTTTTGTTTAAGAAGCTCACCCAAATTAGATCCAATGGCCACTTCAACTCCCACGTAAACGAAAATAGCGAGCATGCCCAAAACAAGCTGAGGGTATTGCATAGCACCCCAGCCATTTGGATTCTTCTTTGCACCAGTATATGAAAGCATCAAGCCAACTACAACAACTGCAAGCGCACCTAGAAGCCATTTTAATCGATATATGTTTATGGCAAGAACATCTTGTTGAGTGGCATTAGATAGGTCTGTTTTATAACTATTAAAAACGGGCACAAACAACATTATCAAAATTCCTGTCATCATCAAAAGCATGTACAGTGCCTTGTTCGCTTTTTCTGTTTCTTCTTCCAATTTTCCGGATGGGACTTTTTTTGCAAAGTAGAAAAGGGAAGCTGCAGCTAAGAACAAAGCACCAACGCAGAGGTATAGTACAATCACCTTGCTCAATTTCAAGCCTGCAATATCGCTGTCTGTTACAGCTGCTGTAGTTCCAAAGAGTGCGAGGGCTACTACAATAGGACCAATAGTAGTACCGAAGGAGTTTATTCCGCCACCTAGATTAACTCTACTGGTACCCGTAGAAGGATCTCCAAGTGAGATGGCAAAAGGTTGGGCAGCAGTTTGTTGCAAGGAGAAGCCCAACGCAACTATGAATAAACCAAAAAGCATTCCGGCAAAAGTATTGGCCTGAACTGCAACAATCATTGCGCCTGCTCCAATGGCAGAAAAAAGCAAACCTTTGATGATACTGCTTTTGTATCCCCATTTTCCCACAAGGTCTTTTCCTCCAAAAGAACCATAGGCGAACAGTATCAATGCGCCTATGTAGTAGGCTGTATAAAAGGCAAAGTCTATCAACTGACTCTGGAACTGGTCTAATGCGAAATAGTGTTTGCAAAATGGGATGAAAATGCTGTTTCCTGCGGCAATAAAGCCCCAAAAGAAAAAAACAGTCACCAAAGTTCCAAGTGCACCATAATTGGTGGCAGTTAGGTTTTTGTTATCAGTCATTGTTATGGTTTTAGTCAGCCGAAAATAAAAATAAAAATCCGTTTTTGCTGAACTATTTTCTAACATATGAATAAAAGTGGTTTAAAATATTTAATATATCTCTGTTTTTCATGAAAATACTTCATATCGGTGCGGAATGTTATCCTATGGCTAAAGTGGGTGGATTGGGTGATGTTGTTGGAGCCTTGCCCAAATACCAGGTTTCAATGGGTGTTCCATGTGCAGTTCTTTTGCCAATGCATCGAACGTTTTTTCTACAGCAACACCAATGGGATGTTGTTCATAAAGGAAAAATATGCATAGGCAATGCTGATTTAGATTTTACGGTAATAAAGAAAAGCGGTAATTCCGTAGGGTTTGATTTGTATTGTCTGGATATATTCGGTTTGTTGGACAGGGAAAAGGTTTATGGTTATGACGATGACTATTTCAGGTTTCTTGCTTTTCAGGTTGCCGCATTGCATTGGATAGCTTCTCTTGAACAACCTCCGGATTTGTTGCATTTACACGATCATCATACCGGATTGATGCCGTTCATGATAAAGTATTGTTTCGCTTTTTCGCAATTGAAAAATATCAGTACACTTTTTACGATTCACAATGCATCCTATCAGGGTATTATGGATGAGGAATTTCGAAACCTATTGCCTGCTTTTGATGACTGGAAAACAGGAATGCTTTTGTGGAACAATCAAATCAATTCATTGGCTTGTGCTATAAAATGTGCTGACAGTGTTACAACGGTAAGTCCGGGTTATTTGTCAGAATTGTACAATAATAGTTTTGGTTTAGAGCAACTGTTTCATCAGGAGCATCAAAAATGTAAAGGCATTTTAAATGGTATTGATGATGAGGTTTGGAATCCGGCTACGGATAGGATGATAGCGGTAAAATATGAACAGGAGATTGTGGATTGGGGTAAGTATGCCAATAAGATGCATGTTTGTAATACGTTTGGATTCGATGCCGAATTGCCATTGATTGTATTTATTGGTCGGTTGGTTTGGGAAAAAGCAGCAGACTTGCTTAGTTCTGCAATACAAGATGCATTTCGGCTCTTTCCTGAAAAATTCAACTGTATTGTATTGGGAAATGGTGATGCTTCTATTGAACAGGATTTGACGTTGATTAATAGAGATTATCATGGCTTTTATCGCTCGCAAATAAAATACGATGAAGCTTTCAGTCACCAGTTGTATGCAAGCGCAGATTTTTTGTTGATGCCCAGCAGAACAGAGCCTTGCGGATTGAATCAGCTTTATGCCATGCGTTATGGAACCATTCCAATTGTTAGAAGTATAGGTGGACTTAAAGACACTGTTGTTGACATAAGCGCTAAAAATGGTTTTGGAATCTGTTTTGAGCAATTGTCTATTCAGGAAATTGCGAATGGCGTAGGAAGGGCCATTGAGCTTTATGGCAATAATAAACAAGTGACACAAATCAGAAAACACATGATGAACATCAACCACAGCTGGCAAAAAAGTGCAAATGAATATATTGATATTTATCGTTCGTTAATTTCTTCATCATGATTCAGAAAAAAGTTATTGCCTTGATACTCGGCGGAGGTGCAGGTACACGTTTA
>CANHMN010000184.1 GCA_947461645.1 Chitinophagaceae bacterium
AAGAACAGTTTTCCAAACCAATGCAAGGACAACCAACGGAAACCTTTCCACTAATTTGCAAGCCAATTTGAGCAATGGTATTTACATGGTAGTTTGCACTATCAATGGCAAAACACAAAGCTTCAGAATGGTTGTTCAGAAGTAATTCAACACTCACTAAAGCAAGTTTAGTTACATACAAAAAGGGGAGACGCATTAAGCGTCTCTCTTTTTTTGTTTTACATCAAAAGAAAACGAGGGCTTGATAGAGAATTTGATAAAAAGCTTATTAAGCTTGAATTTCTTCCCAAAGGTGATGAATGAGACCATCTGCCAAACCAATTTTAGGAACGAGTATTTCTGATGAATTTGCCCATTTCATGGCGTTTAAATAAATAGCAAGAGCTGGTACAATAACGTCTGCACGGTCTTCCCGGAGCTTGTAGTTTGAAATTCTTTCGGGTATTGTAAGCAGAGAAAGTTCTTTGTGAAGTTCTTTCAAGAAAGAAAAAAACACAGGTTTTCCTTCTTTCTTTTTGCTCATGGAAAACACTTTATTGATGTTTCCACCACTTCCAATAGAAACCACTTCTGATAAATCTTTGGTTGCTTTTTTAATAGAGTTTCTCATGTCTTCCCAAACCTCATCGGCTACGGTGTTCTTGAGCAAGCGAATGGTGCCAATATTGAAAGACTTGTAAAAAGTTAATTTTTCATTGTGAAACACAGATACTTCTGTACTGCCTCCACCTACATCTATGTAAATGTAAGCCTTTCCTTTTTCGAGATTTTCGGCAATATGATTTTCGTAAATCAATGAAGCTTCGGTATCTCCGGAAATAACATCGATAGATAATCCTGTTTTTTTGTAAACCAATGCACATATATCATTGGCGTTTTTGGCTTCTCTCATTGCGCTGGTTGCGCAAACTTTCACGTGAACAACGCTATAAACAGTAAGCAGGTGTTTAAATGCTTTCAGCGTTTCAACAAGCAAATCACCTTTGGTTTTGGAGATGAGGCCATTTTCAAAAACATCAAAACCAAGGCGAATAGGAATTCGAAAAAGATTAAGTTTATCAAAAACAGGTTCGTTTCCGTTGATGTAATGAACTTCATAAATCACCAAACGAACAGCGTTACTACCAATATCAATTGCGGCTAATCTCAATAAAAAAAATTGAGTACAAATGTGCAAAAAAACATTGAAAAGAGAGGAATTATATCTTGATTTTATTTTTCAAATAATTGAAAATCTCTACTTGCGATCTAATTTTTTTTCTGTTTCTTGGATTGATGTAAGCGTTGTTTTGTTCGTTGTTTAGTATTCTAGCTTTTATATTATCGCGCAACTGAATTTCGAGCAAATTTATAATATCGGTTTTGATGGTGTTGTTTGTAATAGGACAGGCCACTTCAACTCTGTAGTCTAAGTTTCTTACCATCCAGTCTGCAGAGGATATAAATACTTTAGGGTCCCCATTGTTGTGGAAAACCATCACCCTGGAATGCTCCAAATATTCATCTACTACACTTATTCCATGCATGTTTCCTTTGAATTTGTGGTTTTCGGTAATGGCACAACAAATTCCCCTGATAATCATATCTACAGCGACCCCTTTTTGAGCTGCTTCATAAAGCTTGGAAATCAAAAGCTCATCACTTAAAGAATTTAGCTTTAGTAAAATTCGGCCATCTTTCTTTTGGGTTACATTCTTAATTTCTTTGTCAATGAGTGAAATAATTTCACTTCTCATGTTGACTGGGCTAATCAAAAGTGTTTTACACGTATTCAGATCCTTAGATTTTGTATGCGGATGTTCAAGATAAGCGAAGACTTTATTAATGTCTTTCATGATTGCCGGCTTAGACGTCAATAAACAATGGTCTACATAGGTCAATGATGTCTTTTCATTTAAATTGCCTGTACTTACAAAACCGTAGTATTTAAAACCATTGTTTACTTTTTTCTTTATAGCACCGATTTTAGCATGAACCTTCATGTTTGGAATACCAATAAAAACTTTTACGCCCGCCTCTTCCAGTTTGGTTTTCCATTCCAAATTGGCCTCTTCATCAAACCTTGCACGAAGCTCAATAACAACTGTTACTTTTTTCCCGTTTCTTACGGCATTGGTAAGAGCCTTAATGATTTTTGACTCTGAAGCCAGTCGGTAACAAGTTATTTTGATACTGACAACATCCGGATCAATGGCTGCTTCCCGAATTAAATCTATAAGGCTATTGAAGGAATGATAGGGAAAGTTGAGCAGGATGTCTTTTTCCATCACCACTGCAGAAATGCTGTAGGTGTTTTTCAAATCGGGATGAAAAAAAGGATTCTTGCGTTGTGTTTTGTGTTCAAATACATCTGCCGGAAAACGCATAAAGTCTTTGAAATTATGAATTTTACCACCGGGAATAAGATTGTCTTTGTGCGTAAGCTCCAGTCTTTTTACCAGGTAGGTTAATAAATTTGAAGGAATGCTTTTGTCGAAAACCAAACGAACAGGTTTGCCTCTTTTTCTGTTCTTTAGCCCTTTTTCAATTTTTTGAATCAGCGATGTGGATTCTTCATTATCAATATCAATCTCGGCATCCCTTGTTACTTTTATGGCATGTGCCGAAAAGCTGTCGTATCCAAAAAAACTGAAAACATTAGGCAAACAAAACCTAATGAGGTCATCAAGAAGCATGATGTGCTTTTCTTTTCCTTTTGATGGAAGCAAAACAAATCTGGACAATGATCTGGGTATAGAAATCAGCGCATAGCGTTGTGGAATGCTTCCATCTTTTTTGGAAAGGATGCAAGCAAGGTAAAGAGATTTGTCGTTCAGCACCGGAAAATTGGGGATGCTCTCAATCATCAGCGGAACAATATGGTTTCTCACTTCCTCGTTGAAATAATTTAAGACGAAGCGTTTTTGCTCACCGGATATTTTTCTGTCGTCTACAAAAAAAATACTTTCTTTTTTTAGTGTCCTTATAATTTCGTTCCAGGTTTTTTCGAACGTACGTTGCTGAAGAATAACCCGCTTTTGAATATTCTCCAAAACCATTATTGGCTGTGGACTCTTTTTGATTTTAGAGGGATTTTGTACATTAACCATTCTTTTCAACGACGCGACCCTAACCCGGAAAAACTCATCTAAGTTGTTGGAAAAAATCCCCAGAAATTTAATTCTTTCTTTCAGCGGAACAGTGTCGTCGGCAGCTTCCTGTAGTACCCTTTCGTTAAAGGACAACCAGCTGATGTCTCTAATTAAAAAAGGTATTTTATTCAAAACGATAATTTTTTGTAAGGTAAGCCAAACATATTAACCAAACATTACCCTTAGGTTAATTTGATATTAAACCACGCTGCTTATTTGCCAATATCCTTTCTATAATACATGCCTTCAAATTCAATATTGTGTATGGTTTCGTAGGTTTTTTCCTTTGCTAATTCAAGTGTTACGGCCGTTGTAGTTACATTTATCACTCGTCCTCCGGAGGTGTACAAATTATTGTTCTCCAATCTTCCTCCTGCGACGGTTACAGAATCATTAGTAGCTTCCTTATTCTTGAAAGTGATTAATTTTCCCGTTTGCGGATTTTCGGGATAGCCTCTAGACGCTAAAACAACAGAACAGCTGTGCATTTGTTTCCATTGCATTTCAATTGGCTTTTTGTTGATGGCATTATCAATCATTTCCAAAAAATCGCTATCAAGTAAAGGCAAAATCGCTTGTGTTTCGGGATCGCCCATGCGCATGTTG
>CANHMN010000185.1 GCA_947461645.1 Chitinophagaceae bacterium
AAAACCCCGAATATTCGGGGTTTCTTATTTATTAGCCTTTGTTGGTGATAACACCAACAAAGGCTAATAACACCCCTCTCCCTTGGGAGAGGGGCAGGGGGGTGAGGTATATAACATCAAACCATCGACATTGAAAAAGTTGGGGGTGAGGTATAAAACATTAAACCATCGATATTGAAAAAGTTGGGGGTGAGGTCTAATGCCCAACAAAAAAGCCCCGAATAGTCGGGGCCTGATTTTTACACACAAAAAAACACACTAATTATACTCTTGTAGTTCCATAAAACAGTAGGGGTCAATTGAAGTAGTGAAATCGAGGTCTACCGGCCTTTCGGCAAATTCCATGGTGACCGTATTCTTGCACTCCCTCATTTGCCATAAAAAAAGTTTAGTATCAGTTGAAAAAGGCAAAAAAAGCTCAGGCAGTATATTTTTGAGTTCACCGTTCCAGCACGCTTCTTTCAAGGATGCATTTTTTTCAGGCTTTTTGCCCTGTAATTCAGGTTTTTTTTCACAATACTCTCGATTGGCAAACCTGCTGGCTGAAACGATGATTATTTCCTGTATGAAGCTGTTTTTTGGCATATTTAATTTAAGTTTTCGTCATAAAAACGCGGATAGGCTGTTCTTTATTTTGTTCCGATGCATAAACCTTATACCTATTTTTTTGGTTGCTCCATTTTAATTGTAAAAAAGGAATTAAAAATATAATTGTAAAAATCTGCAAATCAAACCATTATAAAATGTTTAGCTTTTTTTAAAAAAATGTTAAACAAAATAGCCATTGTTTTTGTATTACTAGACAAATGGAGTCCAGCAACCATTAAAAACGGGGAGAAACCGAAAATCCATAAGAGTAGGAAAAACCAAAATTTTAAAAAATGGAACATTTAAAAATTGCCAGTGATAATTACGTGGCATTCACGTTTTTTATCGGCACAATGGCCATGATGGCTGCTTCAGTTTTCTTCTTTTTTGAGTTGAACAACACTTCCCCAAAATGGAGAACATCAGTTTTGGTTTCAGGGTTGATTACATTCATTGCTGCAGTACACTACTACTATATGCGTGGATACAACCTGGAAACCGGAGATTCGCCAACATTCTTCAGGTATGTTGACTGGATTCTTACTGTGCCTTTGATGTGTGTAGAATTTTATTTAATAACCAAAAAAGCAGGTGCTAAAATTGGATTGCTATGGAAGTTGATTTTTGCTTCATTGGTGATGCTTGTTACCGGTTACTTTGGAGAAACTATAGATAGAGACAACAGCGTTTTGTGGGGTGTAATCTCAGGTGCTGCATATTTCTACATTGCTTACCTTGTTTGGTTTGGTGAGGTTGCTAATCTTGCTCAAACAGCTGGACCACAAGTAGCAAAAGCCACAAGAGTATTGGCTTGGTTTGTTTTGGTAGGATGGGCGATCTATCCATTGGGTTATATTCTTGGTACTCCAGGAGGACTTTTTGGAATAAAATTGGTGAGCGATCCAGCTGCAGCAACTCATGCAATGGATATTGTTTACAACATTGCCGACGCTATTAACAAAATCGGATTTGGTCTTGTTATCTATTCTCTAAGCAGAAAAGAAGACTAATTTCATCTCATATAAAAATCATCAAGGGGTCTTCAATACAAGAAGACCCCTTCTTTTTTAACAACCGAGCATGGAAAAAAATCCGAATTCAATCCATAAGGTAGATTATCTTTTTTGCGGAGCCGGCGCCTCTGCAACTCTTCTATTGATGAAGATGGAAAAATCCGGAATCCTCAGCAATAAAAAAATTGTGGTTGTTGACCCGGATGACAAAACCAAAAACGATAAAACCTATTGTTTTTGGTCGGCAGAAAATGAAGAGCCGGCTACCAATTGCAAACACCTTATTACCCATCAGTGGAATCTTGTCAGTATCAACAGAAGTGAACCTGAAAACCTTCAGCCTGAATCCTATTTTCATATAAGTGGTATTTCGCTGTATGATGAACAGCGGCGTATTGCCAGCAAGTTTCATATTGAAAGAGCCATTGATCAGGTCGAAAAAGTAGAAAAAACAGAAGAAGGTATTCTCGTATCTACCAAATCCGGAAAATGGCTTTCGGACTGGGTATTTGACAGCAGACCTCCTGCGTATAAACCCTTGTCCAAGCACGATGCTCATTTAACGCAGTCTTTTCTTGGGTATGTTGTTTTATTGGAGAACTCGAAAATCAATGTTGATTGTGTTGAAATGATGGATTTTGAAGTGGAACAATCCGGCTATACACAGTTTGTATATATATTGCCATTTGCTGAAAATAAGTTGCTTGTTGAATTAACACGCTTCGGCTCCAAAAACATTAATGCTGATGAAGCTTCCCCTATTTTAGATAAGTACATTCTCGAACGCTTCGGTTCCTATGAGATTGAACATGTTGAGCAAGGGGCCATTCCAATGACTACAGCCAAAATAGAAATGGAGAAAATCCCCGGAGTGGTTTCAATAGGTGGAAGAGGGGGCAACATTAAACCGAGCACCGGATATGCATTCAAGAACATGTATCAACACAGTGAAACAGTGTTGAACAATCTTTCGCGACCTAAAAAAAGTACAGACAAGAAAACACCAGGTAGATTCGCATTTTATGACAGACTTCTGCTGCTTATCCTGCTTCACCAACCCCAATTTGGGAAAAGTATTTTTCAATCCCTTTTTCAAAAAAACAGCACCAGGAATGTTCTAAAGTTTTTGGATGAAAAAACCGGCATTTTCGAAGATATAAATATTTTCCTTTCACTACCTTTCAGGCCTTTCATCACTGCACTTATCACCGTATTGAAAACCAATGTAGAAAAGGTTTTTGCTCCTTTGTTGCTGTTGATCTTTGGCTTTTGCTTATCATTGATGTATTCATTTCTTCCCTCCATTTTTCCATTGATTCAAGCATTATTTTTAGCGCTTGGTTTGTTGTGGGTTGGAATACCTCATGGAGCTGTAGACCATTTGATTGAATCAGGCAACCTTCATTCACGTCCTAAACCTTCATTCATTATAAATTATCTTCTGCTAGTACTCCTAAATTTCGTGGTTTGGCTTTTGCTCCCCAATGTTGCGCTGCTATCTTTTTTATTGATGTCGGCATGGCATTTTGGACAATCCGATTTGCAAGATTGGGGTATTCTAAAGGGAAAAATCATCAAGAGTTTTGTCTGGGGGTTTTTACTATTGTGGATGATACTATTTAGTCACGTACAAGAGACCAATTCCATTTTGAAGCGCATGGATGTTTGGACCATTCCATTGACAGAAAATGGCGGTAGAATCACCGCTGTAATTTTTGCGATCCTATCTTTAGTTTGGTCCTTTGCGGAACATAAAATAAAAATGTCGCTTTGTGTTTTGATGTTGATGGTGGGATTCGGCTTACCACTCATTTCTGCTTTTGGCTTGTACTTTATAGGACAACACAGCAGTAACAGTTGGAATCATTTAAAAACAAGCATGAAGGTTGATCAGTCGACGCTCTACATCAAAGCGCTTCCCTTTACGTTGGGAGCTTTGATATTGTTCATAGCTATGGCACTCATCACCAACACAGGTGCGTTAGAGGATGTAAACTATAATTGGCTGACTGTTTTTTTTGTTTTTATCTCCTGCATCAGTTTTCCGCATGTGATTACTATGAATCACTTTTATCGAAAAGTATTTCGCAGTTAAAACAAATCATTTACGAC